>RFGN01000084.1 GCA_003696645.1 Gammaproteobacteria bacterium
GGCATCATTTCCCGTGGGGGTCTTCCTGACGGGGAAAACATCAACGATGGATATTACGGCGAAATTAGACTCACCAAGAAATAATGCTAATGGAGGACTATAATGGCTAATGCTGATCGACCCTCTGGTTTTCGTCCCGTTGGGACTGTAAGCGGCGCTCCTTGGCAGGGTCATCTAATGACCTTTGACGTGGATTCGTCCAATGGTACTGCAATTTTCCTAGGCGACCTGATTGCTCTGGAAGCTGATGGTAACGTCGCACCTGCTTCGGCTGGTAGCACGCAGCTTCTAGGGGCTTGCGTAGGTATCTACCATTCCGATCCTGGGGATAGCACTGGTCGCAGTCTCGAAGGTGGCGGAAGTAATGATCTCAATCTTTCTCTGAAGTATCTGCCCGCCAATACGGCTGGGAAGATTCTGGTAACTGTTGGTCCTGATGTTCTATATGAGGCTCAGGAAGACAGTGCGGTATCCACCCTAGCACTTACCGACCGTGGTGCTAATGTTGATTTCGTAGCCGGTGCTGGTTCTACCACGACAGGCCGGAGCGGTTATGAAATTGACTCTGATACCGTGACTTCTATCGCCTCTGCTCCTCTGCGGATTGTGGATATTGTTCGTCGTGAGGACAATGAGGTTGGGACCAACGCAAAGTGGATCGTTCGTATCCACACCCATCACTTCTCTGCTGCTAACGGCGTATAATCTAAGTAAGGAGGTTTAGGATATGCCTATCACTACTGGTCATTTTGGAAAAGCGCTATGGCCTGGGATCAATGCTTGGTGGGGTAAGGCTTACAATGAGTACCCCGAAGAATGGTCCAAGATTTTTGACAAGGCCACTAGTCGGCGCGCATTTGAAGAAGATGTGCAGGTTTCCAGCTTTGGTCTGGCACCTGTAAAACGTGAAGGGGCCCCTGTGGCCTACGATACGGAAGAGCAGGGCTTCGTAACTCGCTATACCCACCTTGTGTACGCACTAGGTTTCATCATCACCCGCGAGATGGTGGAAGACGATCTGTACGACATTGTAGGTGAACGGCGAGCCAAGGCCCTTGCTTTTTCGATGCGGCAAACCAAGGAAACCGTCGCTGCTAATGTACTCAACCGGGCCTTCAATAGCTCGTTTGTGTATGGCGATGGTCAGCCTCTTCTTTCCGCATCCCACCCCAACGTGGCAGGGGGCACTTTCTCTAACCGCCTCGCTGTGGACTCTGACCTGTCTGAGGCTGCTCTTGAGCAGGCTTGCATTGACATTGCCAAGTTCACGGATGATCGCGGTCTGAAGATTGCCGCCATGCCCGAAAAGCTCATCATCCCTGTTGACCTGATGTTTGAGGTTGACCGGATTCTGAAGAGTGAATATCGTCCTGGGACCAATAACAATGACATCAACGCTCTGAATCTCCAGGGTCGTTTCAAGGATGTTGTTGTTAACCACTACCTCACCGACACGGATGCATGGTTCATCAAGACCAACGTGCCCAATGGCCTGAAGTGCTTCCAGCGGCGTCCTGTCGATTTCAGCATGGATAACGATTTCGACAGCGACAACGCCAAGTATAAGGCCACCGAACGGTACAGCTTCGGCTGCACCGATCCTCGTGGGGTATTTGGTAGCCCTGGAGCATAATGTAAGTAAAGGGGCGGGCTCGTCCCGCCCCTCCTTTTCATAAGGAGGTTAGCATGGCTCTTTCGGCTCCTCTACGTAATAAAATGCGCAAGAAAAAGAAGAAAAAGAAGAGCAACGCAAAGAATAACCCTCGAAAGAAAACTTACTAAACTGACGGAGGACTATTATGGCAAATACGGTCACAAAGACAACTTTGATTGATGGCCCTCGGCATGTGGTCGTCCACGTTTATCTCGCTTCTGATGGCTTAGCTGGAGAACTGACGGACGAAGTTCTCATTGATGTATCCGCCCTAACTCCTTCAGCAAATGACCTTACGCTGGAATGTGTTTGGTATTCACTGAATGGCTTTAGTGGCGTACTTGAATGGGATGCCACCACAGATGTTCCTTTTCTAGTTCTGCAGGATAGTGATTGTTGCTTTATGGATTTTCGTGGTATTGGTGGTATTCCAAACAACGCCGGTGCTGGCAAAACCGGCGACCTAACTTTGACAACCACCGGATTCACAGCGGCTGGTGATGCTGGGACAATCACACTAAAGTGTAAGAAGAATTAAGAATGTCACACAATGACCTTAAACTCGGAACGTGGAATTTTATCTGCGATATTTGTGGCAGGAAACTTAAAGCTGCGGAAGCTCGCAGAACATGGGACGGGTTTATTGTTTGTCCA
>RFGN01000591.1 GCA_003696645.1 Gammaproteobacteria bacterium
CATCCCTCGTTGCAAAAGCCTGTCTCCTCAATCTGACCGTACTGCTTACTGCCTGTGGTGGCGGTGGGGGAGAGAATGCCGCTGTCACCATTCCCACAACCCCCATTGCGATCAACTCTGCCAATGCCCAACAGGTCAGCAGCTCGGCACTTGGCGCCGGGACCAGCGTCACGAGCACAGGGAACAACGTCAACGGCATCGTAACAGCCGTACAGACCTCGACCACCGCATCCCGAAAACAGGAATCCGCCGCCCAGGCGATCCTTGGCATGATCAAAATGGCCCCAAAAAGGCTGGGCACCAGTCAGACCGCTCCAGGTGTTGTGGTGAGCCGCTCTTCAAACTGTACCGATGGTGGCACCATCAGTGGCAGCTTCAATGATGCTGACAACAACGGATCACTGTCTACGGGTGACACCCTGTCGATTACAGCCAGAAACTGTAATGAGGCCGGTACGATCATGAATGGAAGCATTAGCGTAAGCCAGGTCACGACCAGCGCACCAACCACCATTCCATTTGTCACCGCCTTTACATTCCGGGCAGGCAACTTCTCGGTCAGGGACGCGGCCACGGGGGATATATTGACCATGAACGGCACCATGTCGCTGAAAGAAACCAACCCTGGAATCGTAATAACGCTTCAGATCGATGCCCCCAGTCTGAACGTCAATGATAATGGTGATGCCATCCTGCTGGAAAACTTCACCGCAACGTTTACAGACGATATCTCAAGCGGAGCCTATACCGTGAAACTGTCTGGAAAGATCAGCAGTACAGCCTTGGGGGGATCTGTCACTATAGATATCAATCCTGCCCTGGAGGGAACCGGGAACAATGACCCCTTTGCGGGAGAGGCGCTTATAACCGGTGCCAATGGTGCCAGCATCCGCATCATTGCACTGGATGCGGTGAATGTCAGAATGCAGATTGACCTGGATGGTGACGGCGTGGTGGACGAAACCCGCGATGTGACCTGGGCGCAGCTCTGAGGGTTACCGATTATTTGGAAAGAAATGGGTCTGGTGTCATTTATTGGGAAAGTCTGAATAATTGAGGATATTTCGTTTCACTTACCATTCTCGGCCGAACGACGAATAAAAAGCGTGTGTATTTGTTCCCGAATTAACCGTATTTTTGGTTAATTCGGAGATTTCAGGCGCAACTGTCCTATCAAGTGGCTAATAACTGTTTCTTCGCCAACACCAGATTCACCAGGGCGCGCATGGTAAACACACACTGCACATTCTTATCCAGGCCGCGGTAGCTTCGACGCGCCGGGAACAATTGCTCGAAGAGATGAATAAAATCATCCCGTGGATGATCTGTGCGATGTCATCAAACCGTTCTCCCAAACCGGAAGGTGATGGCCGCCCAAAGAGTTGACGAGACCATTTCCCCTAGCCCTAGAATACATATTGTGCCTGGGCATAGACAAAATCGATATCCTTGTCTGCACCGGTTTGCTGGATAAAGTCACCGGAAAAATAATGGCTATAGCCCAGATTTCCACTCAGATTCCGAATGAAGGTATGCTTGAGAGTCAGGTCGATTTCATTGCCTGCAAACCGGGCCGAGTGTGGGC
>RFGN01000592.1 GCA_003696645.1 Gammaproteobacteria bacterium
GGTCGCCGGCAAGAATATGAATGGATGTCCCTAATTGTAGTAAAGGCAATGATTTACGAAACTTTGGGGCATCTATTCGGACGAAAACTAGATACAGAAGAGTCTGAGAGTAGCGAAGTTGTGGATGTAGGCACAACTATATTGGACAACAGCGACTTAGAGCAAAAAATACTGAGTAGGATTCTATAAATATGGCGATTTACCATCTTCAAGACATAGACTCCACCCTCTCAGGAGACTTGAAGGTGGGCTCCAACGGGGACATAGAGCTGGCGGCCTCCCCCGAAACCATAAGCAATGCTGTAAACTTCTGGCTTAGGACAGACCATGCAGATTACCCGGCGGCCTCTAACGTGGGGGCCAACCTAGGTGAATTCATAGGCCAGCCTCTCTCCAAATCCCTTCTAGCCGAAGTAGAGGAAAGCACTAGGAGCAGCCTAACAGAAAACATAGTTGCCCCAGAGGACTTGGAATTGCACGCCGTTCCCTTCACACACGAGGAGATCCTGATCTCCATCAGAGTAGGCGGAGACTACCTGGACGAGGATGGGGAAGTTCTCCAGACCGAGAAACAAACCTTCAACTATATATTCCCCTATATAGACTCCACAGTCTACCCGGCATAAGACATGGCTATAAGATCAAGAACCTTTGACGAAATGGTCAGGGACGGTCTGGAGTATCTCTCCAACAACACCAATATTACGTTCCTGGAACAGGGCTCTATAGCCAGAGCGCTAGTAGATGCCTCAATGCTGGAGATCAACAGACTCCAGGATTTCGTAGTAACGAACTACGACAACAGCTTCCTGAGCTCTGCTGCAGGTCCTTTCCTGGACCTTTTTGGGCAGGGATTTGGCCTACCTAGGAAGGGGGACGCCAGGGCTCGAGTCTTCAAAGAAGACAGGAATATACGCTTCTATGTCAGGTCTGGAACCTTGGGTCAGAGGTTGCCGGATCCTTCTGACCCGACCAAGGGGCGTATACCGAAGGGCACTACCATCTCTACGACAGACGGCACTATCGTCTACCAGACTACCGAAGATACTACTTTTCCACAAAATAGGCGGTCTGTGTACGTTAGCGCAGAAGCTCTTCTCAAGGGATCTTCTAGCAACGTTGGAGCCAACCAGTTGGTTACTCACAGCCTAGGAGACTCCACCATACTGGTCACCAATGATCTGGCCATAACCACCGGCAGGGATTTGGAGAGTGACGACGAGTACAGGTTCCGGCTGGTAAATGCCTTTTCTACAAGATTCAGCAGCAACGAAACAGCTATTAGGGTTGCGGCCGCCTCTGTGCCCGGAGTGTCCAGGGTAAGACTGATCCCCTTTGCAAGGGGCGCCGGCACCTTCGATGTCCTTCTAATCCCACAAGGGAACAAACTCCCCAGGTCCACGAAGGAGCATGCCGAGAGGGTGATATCTACCGTAGCAGCCTACGGTATCTCCTCCGAAGTAGTAGAACCTACATACGTCCCGATATCTGTCTCAGTAAGGCTGAGATTCGCTGTTGAGGCTACCGAGGGTGAGAGAGAAGCGGTGAAAGATAGAGTTCAGTCAGCCATCCTAAGATACATTGCCTCTGTGCCGGCAGGAGGGGAGCTAGTGATATCCCAGATGATATCAGAGATACTCTCTGTCTCCCGCCTAATAGTGGACGCCACTATTGTAGACTTGGTCGTGGACAACGATCCGAGAGTAGTGAGTAACATAAGACTAGAGCCTGATGAGATACTAACTCCCAGTGAGGACGAGGAGGCTGTAGTAGTAATATGAGCGTCAACTTCTACCACACGGCCAACAACCCTAGAGACCTGTCCTCCACCGTTGGCGGCGCCATATCGTCTACAGGATACACAGGTTATCTGTCCGAGCTATTCGTATATGTAGACTCACCACCCTCTGGATCCCAGTCAGCCCTGAACCAGTATAGGAAGCTCCACATAAAGAACGACGACAACGTAACCTACACCGGTGTCAAGGTCTGGCTCTATGGTATTGAGCATCCTGATCAGGTCAGTATAGGTCTAGAGGCTTCAGCTAGCCAGACCATATCTAGCGCCACTGGAAGCCCCCCAACATCAGTAACCTTCTCTGCCCCGACAGATTATATCAATGGTCTGGATGTAGGATCTCTAGCTCCGGGCCAATCTACCGGCATCTGGCTGAAGGTTACCCTCTCAGGCATAACTGATCCAGACAAGTATGCCACGTTCTCTGTTACCGTAGGATTCTACGACATATGAGCTTAGCCGGGATGCACGTCAACTCCGCCATAGTCAGGTATGGATATGGCGTGAAGACCATCCAGAAGAGCACGGCCAACGTGGGCTACGGGTATGGGTCCGCCGTATATACCTCCCTAGACAAGCCTCAGTCAGGTTTCCTAGCCTCCTGTACTCAAGCCATTACCAACAATCTTCCTCCCTGGATGGAGATGAGGAAGTCTTCTTCCAGTGTGGGGTGGCGCCTAATAAACGCTTATGGTATGAGCCTAGACAGGGTGAAGGCCCTCATAGACTACAACATGAGGAATCTTTTCCCGGCGTCAGCAGACAGGAAGATACGCTGGCAAGTCTATCGTACAGATATACCTAGCGACGAGGCCTTCATCCCCCGAGGCAGCAAGAATATTCTGTTCAACACGGCATTCACGATACCTGATGTTGCCAGAACATCCCTTCCGGCAGGATGGAGCAACGACCTCAAGCCCGGCGCCTCTCTATCTACTCTGGACTGGGTCTCTGGGGGATTCTCAGTATCTCTAGACGATACCTACATCTCCCAAGCTCTAGACACCTCCACTAGAGGAGTAATAGGAGACCTGACTCTATCTGTTTACGTTAGAGAGGTAGATAGTGGCGCCAAGCTATCTATGTCTGTGTCTGTACAGGACATGGCCGGAAACATCTCCACCTATGGGCTTCTAGAGGATTCTCTGTCCACCAAGTGGGAGAGGAAGTCCCTTACGGCCTCTGTGAACAAGGAAGTATTCACAGTACAGGTGGTATTCCGATCCATAGGGGGCGAAATCCTTGTTGACGCCCCACAATTGGAGATCGGGGGGAAGGCAACCTCCTGGGTGGAATCTTCAACAACCTTCCTCCCCTACCTGCCGAACGCAGGCACTCTTACCATGGTGGAGGTCAGGAGCTTCGACAAGACTGTCCCTCTATTTCCAGTACCTACAGAAGATATATTCGCGGATATACTGATTCCTACTAGGATCAAGTCTATCCCGCCGCCCTCCAAGGAGATAGATCCACTCTCCCCCAAAACTTCAGGGGAGATAGTAACAGAGCTCAAGGAGAGGTCCTCAAGACTTTGGAGAGTGGTGTCCGGCAAGGTAGCAGAGACTACCAGCAACAGCACCATCGCTTCATATGACATCAGGGATCTCAGATTCAAGGATCTGTCGGACACAGTGTCATACGGCACCTTCAACGACACCACAGTCACCATAACACCTCTAGACTGCGTTGTAGTCGGGGAGCATCTCCTTGTTCTGTGCAAGGAAACATACAACTCAGAGACTCTCTACACACTCAAGGTGTGCTCACCAAATAGACCTGTATCTGGGTCCTATCTAGAATCCATACGGGATCTCAGAGTCCCTATATTCGAGAACATCATGGCCTCGGGCTCTACGGAAGAGGTTAGCTCGATAGGAGTGTCCGAGTCCATACCCCACATATTGGTAGTAAACACTAGTAAGGGGCGCCGCCTCTACTACAGACTATACTACGATTACTACTTCCTGAGACCTGGAGATCGCTCCCTGTTCACCTTGGAGAGCTACGATGGGTCCTTCGTAAAAGTCGGATAAACCATGGCCTACAAAACATTTAGCCTACACGCACCTACTGGAGCCGATCCTAACGCCAAGTACGTGGTCTCTCCCAACGAGTATGCTCCAGAGGGCAGGACTGTTCAGTTCCCCAGTAAGTTCAGCATCTACGTTGTAAAGATATCGACCGTAGATGGATCTGTCCAGATAGACGGCGAGCCCCATACCGTTGATCAGATAGTGGGTAACAGGCTCTACCTGTATCATCGTCCACTGGTAGATTCCGCCGGAAACATAACCACGATAACAGCTTCCGACGGAACGATAAACTCGGCCGCCACCAATGCCAAACAAGGCTACATAGAGTTCTCCTCTCTTCCTACAGGAGACTTCACAGTAACCTACAGTGCGGCGCCAGACTGCTTCAGTATGTGGCAACTGAACAATCTCCAGGATGACGTAATGGAGATTCAGGCCCTTCTAGGGCCAGATAACCAAACTGGCTGGGTCGGTATGCGCCATCTGGCGACAACCATACTAGACAAGCCAAACTCGTCCCTGGATTCCCTGCTCAGCCGCTATGTAAGCCTCCCACACCTAAACCAGGACGTCCGTATATCGTCCACTGATGACAACGCTCTAACTGGCACTCTAGGAGACGCCCACAACATATACATAGGCCTCCAAAAGGATACTATTGCCCTAGAGGGAACTGGTGTTCGGATAGGCGGCACTCCTGGCACAGCCTCTCTATTCTCAACGATAGAGATAGGAACCACTACAGGCGACAAGACCTACTTCAGTGGTACCATATCCGGCAACGATCAGGTAACCATAGGAGGGTCTGATGCTGCTGTAGCTTCCTATTCAGGAGTCACGTTCGATACTGGCCTGACCCAAGCATATTACGATAGCAGTATGCTACGGGTCCATGGTGATATCGCAGGCATGGGCGACCTTAAGGTCAGGGGAACCGTAACTATAACGCACACTACAGGAGAGACTTCTACGGTTCTGGGTGACTTCACCATACGAGATGAGCTTTTCGTTCATGGAATCTCCCATCTCATCGGCCCAACAGAAACCAACGACCTAACCGTAAAGAGAGACGTAACCGTACAGGGTGACCTGGTAGCGTCCAACCTCAGGGGACGGGGCAAGAATGGACATACTCTCGTAGACGGCCTAGATGCTTCTGAAGTCGCCCTAACCTACAAGCACGTAATAAATAAGAACAAGGGACACTACGTCATATCGGCGCCCAGATCGCTGGAGGCATATGCTCCCGTGGAGACCATATACCACCAGGGAGCGACCGGTCAGGGCTCCTGGGTAGTGGGCGACGAATTCATAATAACGGGGTTCTTCACACAGGCTGCTAGTTCTTCCGGCGCCTACGAATCCATACTTCAGCTACAGTGGGCCGCCGGAGACCTGCCCATGGTCTCTGGAACCGTTGCTGGATACGCCGGAGCAGGCGTAGACAGCGGCGTATTCTCTGACGGACTCATAGACCCCGGATCTCTCTGGATACAGGTAAGAGATGGAAACGCCAAAGGTTACGCCGCCCCAATATTCGGCTACACCATAGAGCAGGTAGCTGGTAACGACATCACCAAGCTGAACGTATTCACCCCCAAGCAGCCTTCTCAGGCCATAGCAGCAAACGACACTTTCGCCCTATACTCTCCTGGCTGCGAGCACTGGGCCTACATAATTCCAGGCAGCACATCCTCTGACGTGAAGGTATCTGGCTCAGCAGAGGAGCCTCTAGTAATAGGGTTTGGGGACGAAATCAGGGTCCTAACCTCTGTTACGGCCGACCTAGATGTGAGCAATCCTCTGTTCCGGGCATATTCTGGGATGGCCGGAAACACAGGAGATGCGGCGTGCTACATCATAGCCTCCGCAGAGGGAGTAGATGAAGAGTCTCCTCCCAACTTCTACGTGCGCCCAACTCCATTTACCATGCCAGAAGAGACCGCTATAGGAGAAGTCCTAGGCCATACTGTGGACTCTGGAGCAAACTGGAGCATACAGCAGATAGTATGTTACCGTCCTGGCGGCAGGTATGACTCCTCCTGGATACCGATCCATCCAGACAACGACAACATCACAGGCGGCAGGGTAGTATCGAAGATATCCTCCCCGGTCAAGAAGTATTTCTTCAACCACAATCTTGGTGGAGGTATAGCCTACTCAGACGTGTCCATAGATCTCTACCTGGCCTCATACGGCACACAGGACGCCGATAACGTCCGCCCCAACCAACACGAGCCATATCTTCGCAGCTTGTGGGGCGCCGACAACAGAGCCGAGTTCGGACTATCTGGCTCTATGTTCAGGGTCTCTCTGACAGAGCAGTCTACTTCAGCTACTGAGAAAGAGGCTAGTGTCTTCTACTTCGACAGCAGATTGATAGGGATACAGCTAACGGATGATGTCCTTACTGCACCGAAGGAGACTTCCGGCTCTGTCCCCAACTATCTGAGGCTAGTAGTCTCCAGAAACAACTAACATGTCGTGTGGCGGCAGATTCAAGAATGTAGAGGGCGGCGGACTACCAGCCGTCACCAACTACAACTACCCAGAGGAAAACCCTCCGGTTCGGGGACCTAGTAATGTCAAGTTCCGGTTCGAGGAGGTCAGTTCCTCTAGCATATACCTATTCGACCAGAAGAGCGTAAATAGTGATCTCGAGGTATTCCAGGGAACAACCGGCGCCGCACTAACTCAGTCTGGATCCCCCACGGACACATCTTCCGTATCGGGGTGGGTAGCTCTAGGAGACATAACCCTAGACGTACCAGATACTGGTAGAGTCTTCACTAGTGGAGAGTTCGCCGACACCACGTATCCCTCTGTAACTGGGAGATCTCTTGATAAGGCTCATAGCGTAGCTCTCATAAATCGTGGCGCAGACCCTACTTATGGGAATATCGCCGCGATATTCCAGTCTGGTATTCAACTAGACGCTGGAGAGAACTATCAATTCTACGTGGAGCTTAGAGCCCTTGCGGGATCTCCAAGCATAGCTTTCTGGGTAGAAGGTTACACTGGAGACTATTCCATCTCCGATGCCTACAATGCCACGAATACAGTGGCGGCTTCCACGGGGTCTACCTGGACCGCCACTAGGCCGGCCGCCAACTTCTTCTCCGTCCCATCAGGCGCTACTGGAGTATCCTTCGATTTCTCCACGTCAGGATTCCCTGGCACAACCCCCACCAACTATGCCATATGGGTGACCATATACGGCACAGATGCTGACTCTGTGGTTCTGGTAGACAACATCTATGTTGACCAGTACATGCAGAAGGACGCCTTTACCAGCGTCATCCTCCCCTCTGGGTATCTCCTCCAAGTTACTCCTGATCTGCAATGGCCGGACACGTTGTCCATGTTCGAAGAGGGAGACTCCAGACCCAACCCCCACCTAGTGACCTTAGGTCCCTATATGTTCGGTGGGGGCCTGACAGACAAGAATGACGGATCAGTAGAAATAACCATCTCCAGTTCTGACGCCGACAAGATATTCCGTCCTGAGTTCAACAGATATCTGTGGCGGGCAGTGGCTGTGTCCGACAACGGAGAGATAGGGGATGGTGGATTCCCGGTCAGGTTTGATTATGTTGGGTCTGTCCTAGACAGAGACTTCTCTGTGACAGATGTTTCCGACGACGAAACCTCGTTCGTAAAGGTCATCAGGGGGAAAAGGAATGCCAGACTCACCATTTTGGTGAATGGTGGCTCTCATCCTGGAGTATCTTATCCCTCAGCTACCACCTGGACCCTGACCTACATAACAAAACTCCCAAAGGAAACCATATCACTCCAGGCCGTAGACGATGCAGGGGCGCTGTCCTCGATAGAGTACGTTGAGCTGATAACTTCAGAGAGGACCCTCAAACCACAGAAACTGTGGAACGTATTCGACGAATACGCCTTACTGGTGGGTATGGATAGACTTCCTGGCGAGAGCAATGAAGATCTCTCTGAAAGGATAGCCGATGCCGTATCCAATCCAGGATCCCATCTGATAGATGGAATAGCCTATGGCGCCTCTAGAGAGCTGGGTCTGAAGAAGTTCAAATCAGCACTGACATTCTCCAAATCCAGCCCAGACGACGGAACTGAGGTCACCATAGTAGTTACGGCCTTCTCCCTAAGGATAAGGCATGAGTCCTACACACACACAGAAACAACGCTAGTACACCCAGTATACAGGACTGCCGCTCTAGAAAAGAAGATCTACGACGACCCTACCAGCGTAAAGATACTCAGCAACGACCAAGAGGTCCCAAGCAGCAAGGTCAGCGTATTCACAGAGCATGGTGAGCGGCCTCTCCTGAACGAGATACACATAGACTTCGATCCTGCTCTAGGAGAGCTGGTGTCGGTCGTCTACCCCTACTACCTAGAGTATAGGTTCTCGGACTACAAGACGCTGGGAGAGCTGTACAAGGCCGTAAAGGCCGCCCACCCAGAGCTCAGTGTCGTCCTAGACCCGGAACTCTCAGGTGCTGAGCTATCCAATGGCCTAATAGCAGGAGAGTACACCTTCTCTTCATCCTCTGTGGATCTCCCGTGGTCTCCTGTATTCCTAAAGCAGGTGTCTGACAAGGAATTCAAGGAATCTTTCCGCAACACCGATGGTAGTATCTGGAACACCAGGCTAGAGTCGTGGATAAGAACCTTGAAATCCACGGTACAGGTTTCCTGGGGTAACATAATTAGTGACAAAGACTACTGGGACGCCGAAGACAACAGGCGCCTTGCATTCGACCATGTCATAACTCTATATGATCCTCCTGTTTCTAGATTCATAGACAAGAACGGGAAGATCTATGATCCAGAATCCGCATTCGCTAGGGCCTACAAAGACCCATCTTCAGGAAAGATAGAGAACACACTCCTGTCCTACCAGCACTTCATACCGGGCGTCGCCTCCAGATTCGATCTAATCCCTGACCTTGTATCGTTGAGGTCTAGTGATCCTGAGATTTCTGATGAGCCCTCTCATGTGGTCGGAGAGACCGGATCAGAGTTCATAGACCTGTTCACAGGTAATATAGTATGACCAGAGCACGAGTAAGCACCTACAAGTACACGGTAGGCCACAATTCTGGTCTTCCTAACATACAGGCCGCTATAGACAGAATAGCTGAAGATCTGCGTGCTTCACCTCCCGTAGAGCAGGACTTCACCATTACCGTGGGTAGGGGAGTATATCCCGCCTTCAACATACCTCAGGGTGCTCTCTCCGTTCTACACGGAACGGAAAAGAGACTGATAATACGGTCTGCCGGGGAATTCTTCCCTATAGTGGACGGACTAGCTACCCCTAAAGGCACCTACATTGGGGCCGATATACAATCCAACAACCCCAATGTAACCATTGAAGGCCTACGTTTCCAGAACTTCTCTGTAGGTATTAGGTTCAGCACGAACTCTCACAAGCCCGAGCTGAAGAGAGTCATATCTGCAAACAACAAGAACACCAACATACTCATAGAGCAGTGTCAGAGGCCTGTAGTAGTCAACTCCATAATAGTAAATGGAGACTATGGGGCTGTAATACGGCTGTGCAAAGACATCACCTTCCTGCACAACAGTGTATTTCTCAATGGCTCTCTAGGTTCCGCAGAGGCCGGACTGTGGCTACAGCTAGCCAACAACTACGGTAATGGCCTGTCAGACACAGGAAAGCTGGTCTTCCTTGGAAACATAGTCTGGAACACTTCCGGTCCAGCATTGATCCTGTTCCAGGAAGACCTGGAAGACAATGCTGTAGTCTCAAACTACAACAACATTGTCAGATCTAGAGACTATACAATAGGTATTGAGAAGAAGAAGCACGTCCCCAACAATCCTAGAGAGCGCAGGAAAATAGCATCTTTAAGAGAGTGGAGATCGCTGGGAATAAAGAGCAATCCAGGGAATACTCTCCTGGACAAGGATTCCATATCCGCCGACCCCAAGTTCTTGGCCACTCTAAAGAGTAAGGATGGTAAGGCCGCCCTAAGGATAGATCTTACTCTATTCCAGAACTCTCCTGTCCTGGGTCTTGTCCCCAGTTTCTACTTCGACGCCACTCAAGCATCTACCTGGCTGCCTTCGTTCTTCGATCCAAATGACATAAGCACTGACATACTTCTAGCCAAAAGGCAGAAGGATGGAACTGCTGCCGGCGCCAACGACAAAAGATCAAACGCCGGGTATTTTGGTCAAGACATATTCATCTCCCCCAGAGATCTAAACCCCGACAAGGATTGCAAGGTAGATCCCTACGTAGATCTGATAGATCTGGGGCTAGACATCGCCTTCCCGAAGATAACTCCTGGATACTTCTACTCCCATGAGAGGGAGTATTATCTGTATGCCAGGAAGATGTGCCGGACCATAGGTGAGTGCGCCAAGACCACGTTCAAACTACCTGCCCGCATCTCCTCCCTGAAACCTATAAAAGTACTAGTAGCTGGGAAGACCATAAAGGATCCCCGCTACATAGATATAATAGGCGATCTGTTCGTCCTGTATCATTTCGATCTGGGTATACAAACTCCCCAAGAAGAGGTAGAGATAGAGTGCTACACCCAGACTTGGGACAACAACGCTAGGGAGTTCAAGTATTTCCCTGTATACTATAGGTTTAGAATACAAGACGGCCTTACCGAGTTCTTCCTGCCAGAAGACTACAAGCCCGTAGGTCCAGTAGTGATAACAGACGATCGTGTGTCACTGCTGGATCCGGAGGATATGGCACACAGAGAGTTCTCTGTTACCTGGGACTACGATGAGCAGAAGGCTCGTATAGAGTTCGCCCAAAACTCCAACCTCATATCCAACGCACAGTTCGACAGTATCTTCGGCACAGGACAGACTCCTCTATGCTGGGCATCTCAGAACGCCACTGTCCACACCGGAACCTTCTTCGGCGAGTATTCTCCGGTAATGGGAGACTACGCCTGTAATGTGGGTACCGGCGGATACATACACCAGATAGTTCCAGTGACCAGCGGGGAATACTCCGTAAGCTGGCACTCTCTATTCACCTCTGGACAGTCCTACTCTGGAGTAACGGGTAAGACTGGATCTTACCTGTTGGAGTTCTACGACCGTAACTACGATATCGTAGGAGTTCAGTATACTGGAGAATTCGTATCCTCAGACACCAACTGGAACAGGTTCTACGTAACGTTCGGCAGCCAAGACCCTCTTACCGGAGAGACTCTTACAGGCCACTACCCTCTGGTCTCTCTAGGCAACACTCCAGAGTTTCCTGAGGGCGCCGCCTATATGCTGGTCAGGCTAAACAACGAGTCTGACTCCGACATGTGGGTAGATGCCGTACAGGCAGAACAGACTCCCAGGCCCACTCCATACCACAGAAGATTCCACCTACAAGAGCTAACGATAGAGTATGAGACCTCTGACGAGGGTTTCTTCATAGATACTCGTCAAGCCCTGGCGCCGGTAAGAAACATCCTAAACCAAGGATTCCTCTACATACCGGAGATTCCGGCCTCTATCTACGACGGGCCTAGAAACACCACTACGACCACCCTCTACGAGTATAGATGGACCAATGGCCGTGCTAACGTCATGCCCTGGGCCAGGCTGTTCGGGAAGGACAAACTAAGGAACAAGTCAGTATTCAATCCTTCCCCCCAGCCTCCAAATCCCAGGATACAGATGGTGCATCAGACCAGTATCCCCACACAGATAACAATATCTCCAGAGTTTCCTACGGCTAGGCAGGGAGATACCAACGGCGTAGGGTTTCAGGTATATGTTTCCGACGAGGTAAGCAATCCTCTGGCTGGTGGAGATTGCTTCGTATCCATATCAGATCCTCGAGGAAGATTTCCTGGCTGGCTGCACACCAGGGTATACGGAGCAAAGCAGCAGCTACTCAGTGTAGTCTACGTCAAGCTAGACAATACTGGGGCGGGACAGATAATCTGGGTCCCACCCGACCAGTCTACGGTAGCATATTCTGGGCCCATTCCTCGCCCGTCCAAATCCTCCACCAAGGATAGAATTAGCTCCGTAGAACTGAACTACAGGATATCCGAAGAGGCCTTCGGTAGTCCAATAATCATTGGACCAAATGGTCAGAGACTGAAGACCTCCAGCGATACACCAGTGCGGGCCACATACAGGCCCACTTTCAGTCGTGGTATCTCCACCATCCATCTGAGATACCCCCCTACCCCTGGATCTGTACGGGTATTCGCCAGAGGCAGGTGGCTGCAGGAGACACTGTTCGACAACCCAGACTCTACTCAATTCTTCGTAGACTATCCCAACTCGCAGATCATTCTCAGAGGGGAGGTTACCACAGCCAAAGTCGAATATCGCCCCTCATGGGTCTTCATGAACCCAGCAAACCCCTATAGGCTGATGTTCTTTCACGACAAGATATTCTCCAACCTAACCGGAGATATACACATAGGTTATGACGCTCTCCTAACTCTGAAGGTTGGTGTCTTGTATCCAACCAGCTCCGAAAGCCTGGAGAAGACCTTCTTTGCTATAGCACAGAACCATCTACTCAGGGATAGCGTAAACTCGCTATCCTGGGAATTCTAATGGCTGCCGGCGACATATCCATAATCGGAACAGAACACCTCCCCAAGGAGAAGGTGCTCCTCATCCATTATTCCGTAAATACGGTTGGCGTCTGGATCTACAACATCTGCCTATGTGGCTACAGGCCTGTCTGCGGGGATAGCTGGACAATAATGATCCCCAACGATCAGCATCCCAGACACACGGATGCCAGAATAGGACAGCCACTAATAGTAAAAATCAAAGGAAAGAGGGGCACCTTTGCATGGAACTACGGCGGTATTCCGGGGATAAAGGCAGAGGCCTTCGACGACAAGCACAGCTATCTGGTTCAGCTCACGATGAACAAGATAGCGGGCTGTGACCCTGGTATACCTCCAGGCATACCTGGGCTTACTGGAAGTGCCGGCGGCGGAAAGAACAATCCCGGAATAACCGGCAAGATATACGAACCTCCTCGCCCTATACCCAGAAAAGGTATAGACATAATACCTGGGGGCCCGGGGACCCCTTGGCCGGATATACCTACTATCCCTCCTCTGCCCACAGGGATACCAATCTACGACTTCAAGCCGATAAACCCATATGATCCTCCTCCTATATGGGATCCCATAGATCCCTACCAGGATTATACGGGCCGGCCCATAGACCCACCTCCGATAATCAGGCCCATAACTCCTCTACCATTCATACCTGATGGAATAACCTACGAGGGCCTACCAGACAAGATATCTGATAATCCACTACCAAAGGCTATAGACCCCCCTCCTCTAGGAGGGCCTGTAAGAGATACCGTAGACATCACGGCCAGGCCAAAACCCTCTCTTACGTTCGGTCAGGGAGGACATTCGTTCGATTCCGTCGATTCTCCCTATCTGGGAGAAGGTATACCTATCGACCTCTCCCAACACAGCCCAGAGCCTACAAAGACCTCCAGGGAAGTGAATTCCGGGGAGCCCTACGATCCTGAGCCGATAACTCCTACAGTTCCTACCGGAGTAGTGAACGAGCCTATAGGTCTGGACGTGGCCTTCAAGGACGCCGGCAACAGAACTCCAGTTTCCGCCTTAGCAGATGAGCTGGGATATGCCAACCAGCCTGACATAACCTACTCTGCCCCACTTCCCAGTAGTGAGAACAACACATCACCGATATTCAGCAAGGGGGTTCACACTGTAGATATACTTCTAACCAGGGATGTGGTGCCTCAGGGTGAGTTCGTAGGGGTTGTGGCGTCGTTCGAGCCGCCAGATGGCGGGCCCATGAGAGTTTCTGCTACTCTATATATACAGGACTCTTCGGGTAAGACTCATGTCCTGGCCAACCTAGACCTTACTTCGGCGTCTCCGGGAAACCCTGCTGAGATCTCCGCAATTGCCCGTACAGACTACCTTACGATTGGGACTGCTACGGTATTCGTTTCCTTCAAAGACGCCTCAGGAGCCACTGTAGGGGCCTCTAAGGCCGATCTAGGAGTTGTATCGCCGCCTACCAACGAACCGTCCACCCCCATACGGGATGTGGTGTCTTCAGATGCACCCTCTCAGTCCCTAGTGGACCTAACGGAGATCAGCGAGACCGGTATAGTAATCCCGGCCAAGGATCTATATCTGATATACTCTGCTACTGGTTCGGCGCCCCACAACCACTCTCTAGTAATATATCCACTAGACAACGATGAAGAGAAGATATACGAGACTCAAGCATACGTATACGACCTAACAGACGCCAGAACCGGTACCTTCTCAGAGCAGCCAGTATTTAGGTTCGTGGCCGACCCCATATACACTGCAGAAGGGCCAACTATGCTGGGCGGCCGCCCCGTA
>RFGN01000593.1 GCA_003696645.1 Gammaproteobacteria bacterium
GGCTCCGGCCACTTCCACCTGGTTTGGCGGGCATGTCAGTGTCAAAGGCGGGCCAACAGCAATGACAGTGATATTCGTGTTGTAGTCCTGACCGCCAAAACCGTCAATCTGCACATAGTAGGTCTGACCTGGAACCACACAGGCATCATCGATGAAAGGCGCAAAAAGCGGCCCGTCATCGTCGTTGGCGGCTATTTCGGTGAAAGATCCAAAATTGTTGCAATCACCTACCGACCAGAGTGCCAATTGAGTGTCGTGAGTGGTGGAAGTGAAAATGTCCACTTTACCAGATGGCGGAGCAACAAAAGTGAACCACAGGGAGTTCTGGACTTCAGTTTCAAACGAACACCAGCCATCCTGTGAATTACAAGAAACTCCGGTGCCGGCTCCTGGCGACACTTCGCCGGGCTGGGCAGAAGCCCCCGGACACAAGTTGGAATTCGCATTAATGGGTACACCCAGGGTCATAGGCAAGGCATTGCAAACATCATCGTTACCGGGACTGGCGAGGCTTTCTTCCACCAAAATGTTGGTGTTGTAGGCAAATCCATTGAAACCATCCACCTGGACATAATAGGTCTGACCCGGATTCACACTGGCACAAAGAATCAAGGGTGAAAACCCAGGCCCACTATCATCGTTGGCAGCTATTTCGGTGAAGGTGTTGAAGTCATTGCAGTTTCCAACTGACCAGATTGCCACTTGCGTATCATCCAGATCATCGCTGCTGACCTTCACAAAACCTGATGGCGGAGCCACAAAAGTGAACCACACAGAATTTTGAACATTTGGATCAAGGGAACACCAACCATCCTGGGAATTGCAGGTAGAACTACCAGTGCCAATGCCCGGTGAAACTTCACCTGATTGGGCAGTGGCGCAGAATCCGTCAGCGTTGACGGGCACACCAAGGGTAATGGGCAGGGCATTGCAGACATTGTCATTTGACGCTCCATTGCAGGGCACGCCCACGGCTTTCCAGGCTTCATCAACGGCCTGGGCTTCAGCTGAGCCCACCCCGTAAAGGTCTTCGGCCGCCTGGATGGCCCCGTTTCGGGCGTCAATGAATTGAGAGTTAGGGCCGAGGTAAACGGACAGGTTGCGGTACGCAATGGCCGCAGCTTTGGTGAAGCCGATGGCCGGCACATTGTAGTTGTAACCGAAATCGTTGGTAC
>RFGN01000594.1 GCA_003696645.1 Gammaproteobacteria bacterium
CATCCGGTGGATTCAGTCGAATGATAAATGAATCCGGGTCGAAGCTGGCGCCCCTCATGCTCAAATATCGTTTGAACTCCTTGTCAAGTGTGTCATTGATCATCATTTGGATCCGGGAAACAAAACGAGAAAACTCGACCTCTTCCACGGTCGCCGTATCTTGGCGGCCGTTGGCTGGAATAATCTGATCCTGAACGGGTTGTAGCCATGCGAATGGAACCCTGAGGCCAGATGACAACTTTCGATTGAAATAATCCAGATCAGGTAATTCATTCCACGGCGTCCCCTCAAGGACTTCCACTTTGGATCCTCGCTGATCAATGCTCACAGGAATGTAATAGTCTTCCAATGCTGAGATTGGGTTGTAGACCGTGTTTGTCGCGTCCATCCCAGCCTGATTCAAGGTTTGACCACGCTTCTGGTTCAATTCATTGCGGAACCTCTGCAAGGCAGCCATTGCTTTGTCACCCCTAGTCCGTCCCACGTCAATAAACCAAGCCAGACGAGTAGGAGCTCGTTGGATACGATGAATAATCACAGAAGCCTCAAGCATTTCTCTGGATTTGAAGCTCTTTTGGATGCCATCCAGCCATGATTTTCCGAATGGCCATGAAGACACAGAACCTGTAGTCTGTTGGCCCGGCAATCCGTTGCTGGGTGCGGCGCCTGAACCCTGATCGTATCCACCAATATACATCCCGGAAGCTACCCGTCCATAGTTCAAGCTAAAGTGGACAATGTATTCAGCAGGGATCGTCACGGTATTCGCGCCATCTTGGTGCCCCGATAGCTTACAACCCTCCAATCGTTTATGTAGATTGAAACGAAGATTTTTGATTGACCAGCTGACGATTTCCAGTGTATCCTCGTTGATATTGACTCCATGGACATCGCGCGGATGAATATGGTAGTATTCGAATGTATCAGGATCTCTGAGCAGGAACCAATCCCCGTATTTCAGCATGTTCCGAATGACGTGATACATGAGACGGGTCATCTTATTGGACACTTCCCACGCCATCAAATAGGTGGCGATATCCGTCATTTCGTCCGAGTCAATCTCATTGTTGAACCAGATGAAATCGAACAAACTACCATCTGAATCCACTTGCGCGGCGTGCTCGGCGATGATGTCAAGTGCCCGAGCAACATCCGTATCCATGTCCATCTCATCGTAAAGCTGATATTTGCTGTTCCTTGTCTGTTCTCCCTTTAGAGTCGTA
>RFGN01000595.1 GCA_003696645.1 Gammaproteobacteria bacterium
AACAACGGATTGTCTATGACACTAACCCATTATCGTCATATGCCCATTATTGCACCATAAGCAATCAATGTCTGGCAAGCACAAGAGCCGTCCGATAACACGATAACTTGTTTATCCATAGCCGTTCACATCACAAGGCCTGTACCGTCTGTTCGGGTAAGGCAAGCCGACCAACCAGAACAATGTGGAGAGTTTAGGGGATTCAGGTTGCAGGCGTGGCTGATGGATTGGTCACTTGGGTCGATCCTGCGCTCCGGTGCGGGGTCCGGGGATGACTACCCGAGATGTTTAGCACGGAGTGAAGTCATGATTGGCCTGAAGCAGATGCATCAAACGGTAACCCGGCTGTTGGCGAGCCCGGTGGGGATCATCCTGGCCGCCATCACGGTCATCGCGGCAACTGCTCAACCAGTGCATGCCGCCGATCCGGTGATCCGCAGGGTCTACGGCATCAGTGAGGGCGCAAGGATCAACGGCAAGGTGAACATCTCCGCCTTGGTCATCAACGAACCGGAACAGGTCGTCTTCTCACTTTCCGGCCCGATCACCCGTACTTCAGTTCGCGACGAAGCGCCCTATATCTTCCTCAGCAATAAAACAGGCGGTGTCCGGTATTGGAACACCTCCAGAGCCCCAGAAGGCAATTATGAAATGCAGATCCGGGCCATGAAGGACGGTCGTGTCGCCGATGCTGTCACGGTCCGATTCGTGGTCGATCACAGCGTAATCAGGCAGGACAGACTCCCAAAAAACGAACGCGAACGTACTCCATGGCTGAGCCCCGACACGACGACAGGCAATTCAGACATCACGACTTCATCGAGTCAAACCCAGATCGGTTTTGATCCCGATGCCATCGATATCTATGAGCGTGGATCAGGTGACAACATTCCCGTGACGGTTACAGGTGAGTTACCCAGCAATGCGGATATCCTCGCGATTGCATGGGACCACGATCGACAGCAGATTGTCAATAGCTTTGCTCATGTCCTGGATCGAAACGCACCAATCATCACCTCGGACAAGTTGGAGCTGCTCCCGGACGGACGCATGCAGATCCAGCTGTTGTATCGGGAAGATCATGTTATCCAATACAAGAAACTCCATGACGTAAAAGTAGTGGGCAACAGCGACTCGGTCGATCTCGTGGAAGAAACACCGGTCACAAGCGATGTCCCCCGGATCGCAGAGGTACTCGGGATCAGGAATGGCGACACAGTAACCGGCAAGCTGGCGGTTGAAGTCAGCACCAACGGCGAGCAGCCCGAACTGGTCCTGTTCAATATCGATGGG
>RFGN01000596.1 GCA_003696645.1 Gammaproteobacteria bacterium
AGGCAGAAGGTATCCGCACAGTAGTTGCCCCAAAAGCCGAAAGAGCTGTTGTCGTGGTCCATGTCCACGAAAATGTCGCAGGGGGGGAGGGCGCATTCGGTGTAGGACCCGGCACCGGTGATGGCCAGTTCGGGCATGTCGCAGACCAGCGAGATGGTCCAGTTGTCAAAATCCACTTCGTAGATTTCCGAATGGTCGGTGGCCCGCCCGACAGCGTAGGTAGCCACGCTGTCGCAGCCGAGCTGCACGGTGGTCAGGCCGTGGATGGGCAGTGTGCCTGGCGGGAAGTCCATGACAATTTTGCTGTCCATGGGTTGTTTGATATCTACCTCGACGAGCTTGTTACCAACGGCGACGAGGTAGAACTTCCCATTGCGGTAGGTGATGTCGCCCTGGCACTTCATGCTGGGGGGGAGGTCGCCGAGGTAGTACTCGAAGTAGCCGGGATAGTCAAGTTCAAATTTTATTATGCCCATGCCCGCTGTATAGACATAGCCGTTTTCGTCACAGGTAAGTCCCTGTATCAGTGAATCTTTCACGGGAAGGTTAGGATATATTACTCCGCCTCCCACGCTTAGAGTATGCAGTTCAGTTAAGTAATTGGCATTGTTAAAAAAATTACTGGTCGCGTATAAAAAGTTAGAGCTATCCGGTCTTACCGCCATATCAAAGGCATGAAAATACCCACCATGTTCACCCGTCACTGTATCGGAACATTCAACGAGATCAATTTCCCCGAACACCACCTTCGGGGCAAAGGTGGCCAGGGCGGTATCTACGTACAGGATAGATTGTGAGCGGAGCAGAAAAGGCATTGACGCCACTGAAAACAATAGCGTCAATGCCAATTTTTTTTTTATTTTATGCATGGTGAAATGAACGTTGATTTCAGACGGGCTCAGTCAATCTTGGCCACTTGCCTGGCCACGCAGACCTCGCCGTCCTTCCGTATGGTCAGGGTATAAACGCTCGGCATGAGATCGGCGAAGCCTTGCAACTGCAAGGTATTGTTTTCGGGGCTGAATTCAAATTGACTAACATGGATTTTCTGCCCCATGTAATCGCTGAGCGTAATTTCCCCCAGGAACGGGGCGCCGACTTCCGTGGAGATGCCTAGGGCGGAGGTGAATGGGTTCGGGCTGACAAGCGTGGCGGTTTCGTTCATCAGGCCGCCGCAGGTGAGGTTAGAAGAAGAGCCGTTCTGTCCAGGCCCTTCTATACAAAATATTTCAAATTCATATCTGGAGGAAGTGCTGCCACCATCACACTCCATAGACGTTACATGTATCTCAATATCGCCTCCTCCAGTCAATTGGAATTCAAGAGGGTCCAGTGCCCAATCATCTCCAGTTGCTACACAGCCGGTGGATGCCAAAAGTGACCCATTATGATAAACGCTTATGTTATCAGGTATCGTTATTGTGTTATAGTACAATAGATAGGTATAAGTAGTCCCCGAGGGCACATCCTGGTGATAAAATGGAAATATTTGTTCACCCCCATTTTCATTTATGGATACATAAAAATCGCAAATATCTTCGTCCAGGTAGCAATTGCCCCCCACACACTGATAGCCGGGAAGGCAGTTACATTCGTTCGGCCACACACAATAGCCTTCCCCGTTACATATTTGTCCCCAGGGACAATCCAAATTATCGCAAAGTAAAATGCACATTCCAGTGACAGGGTCACATTCATAACCATCCGGGCAGCCATCGGTAAGGCAATTCAGATCACCATCATTGTTTGAACTCTGCTCACAATCCCCATAAGTTGCCAAAATTGGTTTGTCAAAATCAACCTCATAAATTGGGTCAGGTACCAGGTTGGCATCGAACAAGCACCAGCCACTCTTGGAAAGGTCGCAGACCAGACCTTCGGAAAGATTCAAAGGCCATATCCCTTGAAGAGAAGAGATAGCCACGTTTGGGGGTATGACTATATTGTCAAAAACGGTTAGATCCCCTTCGGAATCATAGTCCAGAATCGTCAACATTCCGCCACTCTCGCATGGGTCGTCAGCATTATAATCATTGGGTACAAAATTGAAGTATTGTATACGCTCTTCGTCAAATTCCTTGCAGTCTTCAACATTACTGTTTCCGTCGAAATAATAATCTTCACTTTGACAAGTTTCACAAGGTTTGGCAGCGTAATATGCGTTGATAAATTCTCCGGGAATGTTTTGATATATACCCGAATTTGCAGTCGGCAGGCTGTGCAAAAAGATAATACTTTCATTGAAATTACCGGGCCCGTAAAAACTCACTTCAACTTCATTAATACAGTCTTCGTTCCCCTCATAACCCTCATAGAACACTTCGACTACATAAGTGCCCGGAGAAGGCGGTTTCCATGTATGACTGCCTTCCAGCCAGTTGATTTGGTCGTAATATTCATTGTCGGGATCATCTTTCACCTCGAATTTTCCATAAGATCCATCTGGAAATGTGATTGTAACAGTTCCGTTCCAACAGTTGGGTTCCGGGGCATTGGAGTTCTCATCTATCCAAAGTTCTGAACATATGTCCCATAGGGGGCAATTGGCATCAAAACATTCTTTTTTAGTCCACAAGGTAAAATAGGGGAAATGTTGCCGGTAACTGTCCTCATATTGGGGAGTAGAACCGGCGGATATGGGTCCACAATTAAGTCCCCGGCAACAGTTGTCATGGGTAACCAGGAAGAGGCCATCATCGCATAGGTTGTATGTCTTGAATTGTACGGTACCCGCAGGTATACCCTCAACGGATATAGATGGCATATAACTGTTGATGACTATTGTTTCTTCATAACTCTCTGCCGGGTCATAAGTATCCACCATAGTGATTTCCAAAAAATACGGAAAATTCTCACCCATGTAAGATACATCCAGTACATAACTGTTGGATTGGCCCGAACTACAGTCTTTTGTCTGATCTCCCAAACAATTTACCACAAAAGAGAACCCGTCAGTTGGGTCGTCAATACAAGTGGGAATACCTGGAAAGCTACCTTCATAGATACAATTGTTTGGAGCAGTGTAAGAAAAATAGAAGGGATCAACGTTGCTAAAACTTTCGCTGATATGTGTATTAAATGTGTTGGGATTGCTTACTGAATGGGTAACTACTGCCGGCGGGGTCATTTGCGGAGAACTGTAGAGAGAAATTTGGCCAGGATATTCAAACAAATCACTTTGGATGTTGACTATTGCATCCCCAAAGAGATTGACTTTATTGCCAAAATAGTACAGTACATCCACATCATATTCAAAGGGCTCACCTCCTGCCTGTCCAATCGAGTAGGTTTTCACTACCTTACAACCAGTTTCCTGGGAAGTAACGGTAACTGTGTAATCACCGGGGCACAGAAAATAACGACTATCCGTATTGCTTGCCCAGTTCCCATCCGCCCAGGAGTAGGTAACCGCAGCAGGCGGTGAGATTTCCAATTCTATGGAACCTGAACATTGGGTCTCGTCGCAGCCATTGTCCTTAACCTGTGCGAGGACTTCAAATATATTACTAACAGGATTCAGCTCAAAACATTTGTATGACGTACACCCTATGGCATCCGTAATTGTCACGCAATATTCGCCGCTTTCCAAGTCGTACCTGTTCTGCTCAGTACTCCCATCCGACCACAGGTAACTGAAAGGAGGGTTAGCTGGCAGCCATTGAAAGGTAAGAGGGGTTAATTCGATAGACCCTTTCCCACAATTGTCACCGATTTTACTCTTGACCTCCAGATACGCCTCCTGTACCAGGAAATTGGTGAAAGCCTGGCAGTCGTCCCCGTCCGTGACGGTCACGGCCCAACTGCCAGGTGCCATGCCCTCCAATACGGGCTGCGAGCCCGTGCTGGTAGTCTCCAGGGGATAGGTGCTGAAATTGGTCCATTCATAGGTGAGCGGCCCCGGCGGGTTCCCAAAGGTGACTTCCACTTCACCGGTACCTGTTCCCCCTTTGCACACGACCACCGGGTCTTCCACAGCTGCTACCCCAAAGGAAGGGGGTGCGGGCCACATCAGGGTGTAATTGGAAGCGGTACATCCCATGGCATCCGTCAATATCACTGAATACCAGCCCGCAGGGGTACTTGTCAGCGTGGCAGTATTGCCGAGGTACTGAGTCTGGTTTGTGCTCCAATTATAATTGAACCAATAATACTCAAAAGGCCCCAGGCCGGGATCGGATGCATTCGCCGTGATCTGCCCCTCGTTCAGGGGGTAGCACCCGGGTTGCTTATCGAAAGAAACGGTGAAATTCCCTGCTCCATTGGCCTCCACCTCAAAACAATCGGACACCACACAGCCGGTGTTGGCCTCGACAATGGTCACGCAGTATTCTCCTGCCGCAAGGCCTGAAAGGTTCTGAGTTTGGACCCCGTTGCTCCATGCGAAGCTGTACGTCGGGTTGGCATTGCCGATTGAGAACGGCAATTCCGTCAGGGTTATCGAACCACCTGTGTTTGAGCCCCCGGTGTTGCTTGAGCAGGGGACATCGGTCACAACCGCTTCGATTTCGCTTTCCAGCAACTCGCACTGTATGTTGTAAGTGGCAGTGGCAGTGTTGCCACAGTCATCCGAGACCGTGACGGTATAATCGCCCGGGTACAGGCTTTGGTTTACAGGCCCTTCATTTCCGTTGCTCCATTGGTATGTCAGTTCGTATAGTCCACTGTAGGGGCCAACGTTGGCATCCACCTCGATAAGGCCTGTGGGCAGCCCAAATAATGCATGCTCGAGATTGACCAGTTCGATTTCAATGGGAGGGGGCTCAGGTGTAATACAGGCCACGGCACTGCAGTTGTCCGGCGGATTCCCGATGCTGATGGTAACACAATATTCGGTGCCGTACTTGGCGGAAATATTGGCCGTCTGCGATTGTGCCGGGTCGTCCCATTGGTAGGAATAATTCTCAGGGGGCGAAACGTTAAGTTTCAAATCAGCAAAGTCGCAATTGTTGAGGAAGGGATGGACTTCAAAGTCCACGGAAAAGCCGCACACCTGCCATGGCCCCCCCGGAACAGTGAAATTACATTCTTCTGAAGTAACAAACACTTGATAAAATCCGGCAACAAGACCGCTGATATCCTCTGTCGTCTCGCCGTTGCTCCAAAGGTAACCGAAGTTGTACCCCGGGTACTGGTCCGCCACGTTCAGGATGTCTATGGCCCCCAGGCTGCCGCTCGAAGAAATGGGCGTGACCTGTGCTTTGATCTCATTTGGAAAGGACAGGACCTGCTCCATTTCGTCGCAACTGACCATTTCCACAAGGGTTACAGTAGAGCAGGAACTGGTAGCATCGGTGACGGTCACATAGTAGTCGTCAATTTCCTGTACGGTGATGGAGGGCGTGGTGGAGCCGTTGTCATCGCTCCACAGGTAGGTGAAGGGGCCGGGCCCGTTTGTCACCTGTGCGCTCAATGTCCAACTCACGCCAAGGCCTGGTGAGATGTCATAGGCCACCGCTGGTGCGGGCATGCTTTCCACCATGATGCCGCACACAGTTTCCTCGCAGCCGTTCATGGTGCGCAGGTTGAGGCAGTATTCCCCCGGGCCGGCGTTTTCCAACGATGCAAAGCCATCCTGTGAAGGCTCGAACTCCACCAGCCCGAAACCCGCCTTAGTCCACCTGAACTCGAAAGGGCCCAGGGCGGTGTTGGGCGGAAGTTGTACACTGATGGTGCTGGTCCCTTCCTCGTTGCAGTCGGGGGTGACCTCGATGAACGAGGCCAGGTCAAAGCCCTTGCACAGGTCCACTTCTACACTGGAAACAGCCTGGCAGCCTGTTTCGGTATCCGTCACGGTCAAGGTATAAGTATCAGGCGGAACCGCAAGCGGGTTATAATTGACAAAGGCCGGGTGCAGGCCGGTGTAGGTTACCACGAACTGATCGCCGGTCAGCTCCCAGTGGTAAGCGTAATTACCACTCCCCCCGGAGACTTCCACCTCGGCGCTGCCGTAGCCGCCAGGGCAGATGCAGATGGGGGTGAGGGATTGGATGGTGAGTTCGCAGTTATAGTCAACGAAGATGCAAAACTCCCGCTGGCA
Source organism: Gammaproteobacteria bacterium (assembly GCA_003696645.1). Taxonomy (GTDB): domain Bacteria; phylum Pseudomonadota; class Gammaproteobacteria; order J025; family J025; genus J025. The sequence continues at coordinate 6,038 of RFGN01000596.1, forward strand.
GCAATAGGCATCGCTGACAAGGACACAGTATTCTCCTGGCAACAGGCCGGAAATA
>RFGN01000597.1 GCA_003696645.1 Gammaproteobacteria bacterium
CAGCTCAACAGCTCAACAGCTCAACAGCTCAACAGCTCAACAGCTCAACAGCTCAACAGCTCAACAGCTCAACAGCTCAACAGCTCAACAGCTCAACATTAAAAACCGGTAAAAGAAAGGTTTTTGAGAGGTTCCGGGAAGTGCCTTTTCTCAAAATACTTTCCAGACATCGAATCCTGTCGTTCAAACTTGCAGCAAGTATTTTACTGATGATGATGGTGCGTATTGGCATTGGTTACGGACACAATGTAGCTTACGAAGCACATGGCTGTCTTTTTACGGCTGCACTCGACAGGCAGGCAACGGATCAGGGGGTATTGGCAGATTGTTCTTTTTTGATTACGCAGGCGACAATCAATCCGGATGGGAGTTACGAAATATGCGTTCAAGCGAATGATCAGTCTTCTAATCAGCAATGGACCATCACTCAGAATGGTGGGAATCCTGTCAATTTCTCCGATCCTATTTCATGTCAAACTTTTCCTCCAGGACCATCTAATTTCTACATTCAGCATGTAGTTAACGGAAGTACATGCTTTCAATTTATTGACATTTATCCAGCTGATGGCAGATGTGCAGACAGTATCGTGATGGCTGTTACCGAAAACTGTGCTTTACTTACTACCATTGATATTGATCTTAGTACGATTCAAACTCCCTATGTGATTACGTTTGGTGATGGGAGTTTGGCAATTCAATCATCAAGTTCACAGGTGCAACACCAATATCCGTTAGAAGGAATATACGATGTTTGCATTACTTATACATTTGCTGAATCATTCATTGTAACTTGTTGCTATCCAATAGAAGTTGTATCTCCTCCGGAGTGTACCTGTCCGGTTGGTGCTATAGAAGTATTATCTGTAGAACCATGTGAGTGGATCGCCACCCTGGATTTTTCAATTGATCCATCATATTTCCCTTTGGAAGTTGACTTTGGAGATGGCTCTCCTGTGGAGACCGTCAGCCAAACACCCGTAGATCACGATTTCCCCTCCCCAGGACTTTATCAGGTTTGTTACACTTATGAGGTCTTTCCTGGAGATACACTCACCTGTTGCGAATGGATAGAAATAGAGGGGTGCTGTTTGGATCCATCATTTAGTTTAACCCAAATAAGAGACGATTCCATATACTGCCAAAACCCGTTGTATGGGATTACAGTTACAGGCTGCCAGGGAAGTCCCATAAAGTTGACCCATATCTGGGAATTCAGCGATGGGACATTATATGAGGGTGAAATACCTCCAGATCATGTTTTTACCAACTTCATCCTTAATGCTGGGGAACAAGTATGTGTCACGCATACTGTGATTTGCTGTGACCAGTCAGCCTCTGCGACAGTATGCGCAGATCACAAGCCAGGAGCTTATCTTGGGACACCGGGAGGAGTTTTACATTTTTCGGATATCCTGCCGTTTACCAATCAGAATGCACTCGCATTTATTCAACAATACGCTGATCATCCAACTTTGAGTCTATTCCTTGATGGTCAAATCATTGCAGACCTCGATGCTTATTTCGTCGGAGGTACCTGGAATATGGGCGCTGCCGAAGTGCTTATCCAGGGGGTTGATCAGGGGTTTGCTACCAGAATTTTCCGAATGAATGGGACCACTGTTCAAAGTTCCGCAAGGTTGAATTTAGATGGCCAAGGATGTTGTCTCTGGCAGGGTTTTCATTCCGAGTTAAGAACCATGATCATTCTGGACAATGTAACTATCAGTGATGCACTTTATGCCCTGGATTACCCAGTACGGCAAAATCTTCCTGCCAAGTTCCCTTCCCTTACTATGAGAAATTGTTTGTTGAAGAACAATTTCTATGGTGTACGATCAAACAGACAGTACATCCATGTACCTTACTTTCACGACAATGTATTCGATGGCGCACCTCACCCGCAAGTGTGTTCATGCGATGCGGTGAATGCTTTCGACTTTACAGATGTGAATGCATTTCTGACGATCAGGATTGCTGACCCCCTCGGTGGCAATGTGATCAGGAACTATGAAAAGGGATTCGATCTCGTAAACTCCAACTTGCATGTTGAAGGATTCACAGTTGAGTCTCTTAGAGACTATGCGAACACTTTTTATGTTCCTAACAATGTCAATGGTAGTGCTGCCACCGGTATCGATTTTCTCTGGACCAAACAAGTCAATTCTCATTTGACAATGGACAACATGAAGTTCCTGGATTTTATCGATCAAAATGCGACGGGTATTGGGGTGAGAGTCCAATCCTGGGGAGGCCAACACAACCTCACTGCTGTGGCTAGTGTGGCTCCTACTACAAACGATCCGGGTAGCATAGAGACTAATAATGTGGCAGGGGCATATTACCTTTTGTTGGGGCCTAACTCCAAACTAAATGGTCATATCAAGTACAATACCCTCCAAACAGGATCGGGTACGAAATACGGCTTTGGTATTCTGGGCAACTTCTTGGGTTCACAGAATTATCTTCGCATTGACAGCAACGAACTCGATGTGAATGCTGGGGTGAATTCCAACCTGAATGCCGGCATTTCGCTCATTACCCAGACAGAAGGACACCAGGATTTCAAAATCCTCGACAACCACATACGGGTGGCATTGCCCCTGGGCGAAGGCATCGGAATTACCAAAACCAATGACTTCATCATTCGCCGAAACACCATTGAAGGAGGTAGTGTCGAAATCCCGGGGATTCAGCTTGACCTCGGAACTTCTGGCGTAGTGGATTGTAACCTGGTGCGGGACAAACGTACTGGTATAGTTGTAAATAACTCCCGAATCAACCGCTATGCTGCCAATTTCCTTCGGTCAAATAAGCGGGACATGGAGTTCTTCGGCAATATGCAATACAGCCATTTTGGTTCCGACATTAAATGGAACCGCTTCTTCCAATCCGAATTCCAGAGCCTGTTGTATTACCCCGGGGCACGCACCGGTAAGCAATGGCACAACCAATACAACCGATGGGAGCTACAATTCGGTGTAGAGGCAGAGCATTTGGGCTCACCTAATGAAGCACTGGCCTGCCAGTACTGGCACCCATACGGAGAGCCCGAAGGTACCATCATGCACCCGGATGCTACGCCAGATATTTTGTTTGCAGTAGTTATGGGGAATCCACCCATTGATACCCTCCCGGATCCACAATTCTGTAGTACGGCCAATGATGACGTAAATATGTTCCAGGACACAATCCCGGATGCTGAGTTGGAATGGAAGGCCCTCATAGAAGATACTGCCTTTTGGGCATCGCTGACACCTGCGGTGCAGACCATGCAAAGGCAGGACATATACGGGGTCTTGCTCGACAACCCAGGTTGGGTGGAGGGCAACAGTACTTTTACTGCTTTCATGAACAGTATGGCAACAGATTATGTCGGAGAGAGTGAAACCCTAAAACGGAACATGCAGGCTTTGCAGGGCGATATCGAAAACCAGCATTTGAACCTGCAAGCCCAGCGGGCTGCGCTCGATTCGATGGGGATGCTTGCCGGGACATGGATCGAGATGATAGCCGGCTCAACGGACAGTACAGAACAGGATTCGCTTCAGGCCTTGCTCGATCCCCTGATGAAAGAGGCAGATTCACTGATGACGGTGATCACAGAGAGTGATTCCTTATTTTGGGTTGGTGCCCTGGATTCTATTACCCAGCTCCAATCGCAAAATGTCGGCCTGGATGACAGCCAGTGGCATTACTGGGCCGAAAAGCGCCTCAACGAAATCATCCTCAACGACATGGCAGGTGTAACAGCTGACAGCCTTGCCCTGGCAGATGTACGCAGCATTGCCCAGACCTGTCTGGTGGATGGTGGGCGTGCGGTTTTGGGTGCCCGGGGTCTGGCCAAAGTGTGGTTGCAGGAATATTACGACGACTACAAATGCCAGCAACCGCAAGGCCGGAGCGCTGTGCCGGTGCCTTCGAAAGTTGCAGTGCCGGAGCTTCAGGTAATTCCGAATCCTGCTTCTGAGATGGTAACCATTAGATGGGAGGAAACCCTTGGGTCCGGTACGATGGAGCTCCAGGTTGTATCCATGAATGGCCGTGTGGTATATTCCGGAAAAATACAGTCAGACTGGCAAGAGCTGACGATTCCGGTGAAGACCTGGGCTGATGGGTTGTACCTTGTCAGACTGACAGGTGCAACTGTGCACACACAAGGCACCTTCGTCGTTCAACATTGATTTATTTATGACCAATCCAGTCAGGAGGCTGCCGACCGGTGGCCTCCTGATCTATCAATTATTGACAAATATGAAAGCAATGCTGCGGTTATTGGCTACTATGTTTTTCGCCTTGTATATTATCGGGAGTGTTTACTCTCAGAAATATGACAGGCATTGGATGGGATACGATGAAAATTCAACAACTGTGGACAACTTTCCGGCAATTCTTCTGAGGTTTGAAGAAGATGGTGTTTCCTTTGATCAGTATGGCAAGAAAGATTTTATGCAATTGGAAACGGGAATAATAGCAATGAGCGATGAAAAGGGAAGTTTGCAGTTCTTGACCAATGGCAATGTGGTTATGTCCTGGAATGACAGTATAATGGTTGGCGGCAAAGGCTTCAACCAGGGCGCCACGAACGACGATTTCGGGACGGCATTTGGAGATACGGTGTTCAATGGCTATTACAACCCCTATACCTACCAAGTGATACCGGATTTGCATGAAGACAGTGTGTATTATTTGATACATGCGTTTGTGTGGGAGGATTTTGATCGACCAGAGGCCCTTTTTAACAAGAAAACCCAGATCAGCAAAATAGACATGCGCATGCGCAATGGGCGTGGAGAGGTGGTGTACAAAAATCGGTCTTTCGATGAAGAGGAGCTTGGGGTAACATTTGCGATTATAAAACATGGGAACGGCAAAGATTGGTGGGTGGTATTACGTGCCATAGATGGTTTGGAATATAAAGCCATATTGTTGAGAAAGGATTCGGTCATAATGAAAGTAAGGAGTAAAATAATAGACTTAAGTAGTGATTGGTTCGATGATGAAGATAAATTTAGAAACGGGGGTACTATATTTCGATCTACATCAGATGGTAGATATTTATTGGATAATTATGGAATGAAACATGTGAAGTTATTGGAATTTGACAGGTGTAGTGGTGAGGTTAATCTAATAGATACAATAACCGTAGGATTAATTACCGATACCAACACTATATTTCCAATGCCCTTTTTTGCATATTCGAGTTTCCAATTCTCTCCCTCTGGCCGATATTTGTATGGTAACTGTTACAGCAATTTTTCCCAATGGGACTTGTGGGCCGATGACATCTCAGCCTCCCGTGTGGACATGGGGCACCCTTGGTCGGTGACACTTCATGCGGACGGGCAGTGGCACAAAGACTACGGAGGTTTTACGGTTTTTGGATATGGGCCTGATGGCAAGCTGTACAACCTGTGGCGTGGTGTCCACTCGGTCATTGAAAATCCCGATGAAAAATGTCCGGCCTGTGGTTTCTGTGCCGGCTGGGAGCAAGGCCCACCGCCAAGTTGTTTAGGTGTAGAGTACAAGCTCTTTTCGGGCTTCTACCCCAACTACCGCCTCGGCCCCTTGAAGGGCAGCCCTTGCGACACCATCCCCGACGAGCCGGTGCCCCCGGAGCATCCCACCGGCGACTATGGCATCGATGTCTGGCCCAGCCCCAGCAGCGGTACCGCCACGGTAGAGATCACCCTGCCGGACTACAGCCAGGGCCGTGCCCGCATCGCCATCGTGGACATGCTGGGCCGCTACCTGTACTCGCACACCTTCC
>RFGN01000598.1 GCA_003696645.1 Gammaproteobacteria bacterium
CCCCGACTTCGCTGTCAACATGCTTGAAAATATCAAGCACATATTTGAGGTCGAAGGTGTTCAGTTTGTCCTCGTCACCAATTTCGACCAGCTCAAAGCCTCCATCAACCACTGCTATGGCAACGGCTTGGACGCCCAGCGGTATCTTGACAAGTTTGTGCAGTTCAGTTTGAGCCTTGCCGATACCCATAAGCCGAATGGGCCTGAGGCAGTATTGGCATCGATTACGCATTTAAGGAAACTTCTTGTTAATAGTGATTTGCTGGATAATGCGGGTTTTGCAGATCCACATGAAGGTGTTCGAGTCTTTTTAGAAGCTTTGGTTGCAACTAATCGTTTGTCGCTTCGTGAAGTCGAGACTCTGGTTCGGTATCTCGAAATTTACCAGACCTTGACAGGCAAAGAGGGCTTGTCGACGGGTAAAGTCTTCGGTTACCGCCTATTGAGGGCCTTCGGGGTGTTTTTGTACTGCTTTAAGCCCTCTGTTGCCGAATCTATGGTTCGCGGGACTCCAGAGATTACCCAGTTGACGGCATTGTTTGGGAAAACGGAGTTGTTCCGAGATTGGGAGCATAGCCGGCCGAATTACCCTGATTTGGTCATTGCGATGATTGCATATGAGTTGAAAGATTGTGGAGAAGCTTTTGCGTGTTCCGAAGACGAACGGTCGCATTGGGAGGAAATTTTTTCAGCATGTTTTCAGGGTGGTTTTTTCGGGCCTGATCGGTATTCGCAGGTAGTTGTAGGGGCTATTGAAACGATGAAGTTGGCAGGTTGATCGGGGGGAAATGATCCATCTCCATACCAGCAAAGCCTTCAGCGACGACCTCGCCAAGGCGGGTTGCCTCCTGCCTTCACCCGAAGGGGGCGAGAATTCTTGGCACTGGCACGCCCACCGCGTCACCCTGCTGCGGAAGAAGTGCATCATCGCCATGGAAGAGGCCAACCGCTACGCGCTGATCTTTACTGGCCTGAAAAAGAACGACCTTGCTCATTTCGACCAGGTACTTCGCTCGCGAATCGTGGCCGAGGCCAGTTGGTTGTGCGACCTGTCGCACCCCGGCCCCAATGAACAATTGATCGCGGCGGTCGAGGAGAAATGTTCGTCGGTCAGTTTCACTCAAGGGCTCGACCGCAGCGTGCAGGCGCATATCCGCCAAGTCGCTGGCGAGATGGAATATGTCGTCAAGTATCGTTTTGGCCGCCTGCCCGAATCAGCAGAAGAAGAGTTCGTTCTGGGCTGCCAGCTCAACGACACCCTGCGCAAACGCGGCGGCGACAAAGATTACTTTTATCCACTGAAAAAATGGCGGGCTTCGCTGTTGGCGCTGCTGCCGGAGTCAGGTTCAAAGGTGGTAAGCCTAGCGGAGTTCAGGAGGGGGCGAGGGGGCGACCGATGAGGTTGTTGTCGACGGTCCTGCAATACTTGTGGAAATCAACGGAAGGGGAATGAAATGAGGATAAAATCGCTCACCCTTGAAAATTTCAAAGGCATCTCTTCGCCGGTCAAGATTGAGTTCAAGCCGATCACTTTGCTGTTCGGCCCGAATAGCGCCGGCAAGAGTACGATCGTCCAGGCGTTGCACTACGCCCAAGAGATCCTCTCCCGACAGAACGTCGATGCCGATCTCGTGGCCGGGGCAGATGATTCGCTCAACCTTGGTGGCTTTCGCAACCTCGTGCATGGCCATGACCTTTCCAGGGTGATCCGGCTTCAGTTCGAGATTGGTCTCGATGAGGACATGTTTGAGCCGTTCCCTCTACTGGAGTCAGAAGACGACTTTTATGACTGGTTTTACAAGTCTGCTGAAGCTGCTGAGCCCGTCAAGACTCACTATGACATCCGGGATTCCTTCTCTGTTGAGACGGCTACGGTTTCATTGGAAATTGCCTGGAGTAACTTTTTCGGACGGCCATTTTTGAAAAAGTATGGAATCGGTTTCGATGGACAGCACTTTGCCTCTATTGAGGCCAAGCCCGATGGCAAAGAGGTGGCCATTACCGATTTCAATCATGACCACCCTGCATTTTTTCTTCATGACGAGGAGTCGCCCGAGCCGAAGGCTGTCCCATATTTTTTCATCCTGTTTTCGCTTTCCGTAAAACCCTCCTATTTCGATTATCCCGCTGTCACGCACCTACTGGTAGATGGTCAGGATGGTGCTTTGCCTCGCTGGAACTCCAAGATAACAATTGCTGAAAATTGTTTTTTGGAAAGGGAAGATTGGTACGAGGGAGCTGATGTTGAGAGCTATATCCAGATGATTCATGGCCAGCTTAGCCAGTTGTTTGTACGGCCTGGCGAAATCCTGCAGCGAGAGTTGGAACGTTTTTGCTATATCGGACCTATCCGAAAGATTCCTGCACGGAATTACAATGCGGTCCGCACCGACAGTTCTAGTCGGTGGGCGAATGGTCTGGCAGCTTGGGACCGTCTCTACCTTGGCTCGGACGAGTTCATTACTCAGGTTGGTGAGTGGATGGGGAGTGACAACCATCTCGATTCGGGATTTTCGATCAAGGTCCGCAGGTTCAAGATGCTGGATGTCGAGAGCCCACTCTATCAGGCATTGGTAAATGCGACCTTCCTGGATGATTCAGAGGACCAGTTAGGTCAGCTTGCTGGCCTTCCCGAGAGACGTGAGATCGTCATTGTCGATGAAAAACGCATGGTTCAGGTCTGCCCCCAGGACATAGGGGTTGGGATCTCCCAGCTGCTCCCGGTGGTTGTGGGTGCATTGGATGAAGAGGTGAACATTCTTGCGATTGAGCAACCAGAGTTGCATGTCCACCCTAGCTTGCAATGCCGCATGGGAGATTTGTTTATCCACCAGGTCCACGAGCAGAGTGACAAAATGTTCCTGCTTGAGACCCACAGTGA
>RFGN01000599.1 GCA_003696645.1 Gammaproteobacteria bacterium
GGAAGGTGCCGGGAAGCCCCAGCTCACGCGGGTGTTTTTATTCAGAATTTCCAAAGTGCCGGTAACTCCCTGTGCGATGGGGTGGGCATCGTTGATGATCTTGATCTTCTTCACGTCATCGGCGGTGCCGTAGTCCCAGTTGCTTTCGTGGCCGGTCATCTTCAGGTCGTCGAAGAGCCAGGCTTCCCAGTTGAACACCGGAACATTCACATGCGTGAAACGGTCGCCAATCTTGCCGGAAGAGCAGGTAGAGCTGATGATTACGATGCCTTTACCATCGCTGTCAGCGCTTTGAGCGTCCTCGTCTTCAACGATTGTTACATCAAAGCCCAACCCTTGCAGGCGCTCCAGAATGGCTTTGTCGCCACCGTTCAGGTCAGTTTTGCCCACCACGAAGAGCGCAGATTTGTTGCAACTCGGAGGCGGTACTTCGCCAATGCAGAAGCTCTTGCTCTCGTGTGAATCGTAATTGCCATTGCTGGCCAGGGTTTCGCCATTGGAATTTTCCAGTCTGTACCAGCCGTCGCCATAGCTGCAGCAGATGCCGTCGCCATAGCTGTCATAAATGTTGAAGGTGTAGCAGCCGTCAGGCAGGCAAACGGTGGTGGTTTTCACCTCAGTGTTGCCGTCCTGGTAGGGGCCGCCGGAGGCCAGCACATTGCCGGTTTCGTCTTTCAGGTTCCAGGTGATGTCGGCGCCGTAGTAGTCCGGTTTGATCTTGATGGTCACCGGTTCACAGGCAGGCGGTGGGTTGGTGGAGCCACAGTTCTGGGCGTCGGGGCCAAAACCTTGCGGAGCTTTGCCCGACAGGGTGACGAAAACCTTGTCGAGCAGGGCATTGGGCTCCCGCCAGGAGACCTCCAGCGTGTTGGTTCCGGCCTCCAGGTAGAAAGTCTGGGCCTGAGCGGCACCACCACCACACCATGAGCCTGCCTGGTCCCAATGGAAGTTGTGATCGTAATAATCAACGTTTACACGGTTCCACTTGACCCAGTTGCCGTAGTTGGTGCGCACCCAATAAC
>RFGN01000600.1 GCA_003696645.1 Gammaproteobacteria bacterium
ATCTTTTACTATCTCTGCACTTTCTTCTATGTGAGATAGATAAGTAGCCGGCTTGGTCCGTATGGTTTCCTCCTCCTCTCTCCATTTCTTGGAGGGCTTCTTTGGCAGTTTGACGACCCACCCATTCTCCCTTCTAAAGTCTGCGGAATACAGTCTGGCACATAGAAGGAAGTATCCTTCCCTATTCTTTATAGGGTTGTTGTTCTCGTCTCTTCTTTTCAAGACCTGCAGCATTCTCTCTGAGAGGTAGGAAAGCAGGTCATCTATGGAATATCTATTTGGAGTGACGTAGGTCCTCAAGGACTCCGTAAGAGACCTACGGTACTTGTCTATGAAGGCCGCAACGAAGTCTTCGTTGGAGAGGCTGGCTAGGTCGTCACTTTCTTTCATCGGCGTGCGAGCATTTCAAGTCTTACTTGGATATATAGCTGGTCTATGCTGTCGCCTGAACAGGTCAAGCTTAGCAACGTTCCGGCAGGCAGGTTAGCGTTGTGTCCTGAATCCCAGGCCCCTACTGTTACTACGTTGGCTCCAGACAGATCAAACTTCTTATATGCCACTACCGTCTCTGTGGATCCTGTTTTTGCTGTTAATTCCCACTGTGGTGGGGAGGCTGTATTGGTCCAGGCAGATATGACAACATCTCCTAGGACACAGTTTCTTACTATAGGTATGGGCATCTCTGTGAAATATGGAGTTTCGAGTCCTTGGGCCTTTAGATTTAGGCTTGTTAGTGTTGGCGACACAGAGAAGTTGGCGGCACCCTCTACCCAGAAACCCATATCCGTGACGGGCTCCCAGACAGATGTAGACCCGTTGTATCTTAGTAAGGAGTAGTCTTCGGGTTCTATTGATATATCTACGTCAGTTAGGTGATTTAGCTCAGACGGAATACTTAGGTTACCGCTAGCGTCTATGCTATAGGCCCCAGCCTTAGGCATTACAACGCCAGTATTTGTAGCTGTGGCGTCTCTAACAGATATGGTAATAGTGCTAGATGGGACGTCCGTACTTACTTGTATTGGGTCATCCCCAGTTAGGCTTATGGGAGTGTTGCTTAGGGAGTTCAGGGACTCTACTCGGTCTGTCGCGGGAATAGCTATTGGACGCCAAATCTTATCGGCATCTATCCACGTCATGACATCCCCATCGACCTTGGCAGTACCTGAGTCGAAATCCTTCATGAAGTCTATGTGACTTGGTATCTTCAGGTTGCCGGCAGAGTCGATGGAGAACTCCCCAGAGTCCGGAGATACTACGCCTATTACCCCCAGATCAGCGGGAGATACGCCTATGGTGATGTTGCCTCCACCTGCAGACACAGTTATTGGGTCACTTTTTACTATGTTGACTGTGTCCTGTTGAGAGTTGAGGCTTCTAACTACGGTGGAATTGGCTATATGGCTGGAGCCGATTCCTCCAGCTTTTACTCTGGCTCCTGCTGCTACTGCCTCTAGAGTGCTGTCAGCGGCTACAAAGGATATCCTGTTGTCTGGATCCCCTGCAGCTATAGCTACACCACTTACACCTGTGAAAGTCTTGCCTGACAGACCTAAGGTGTTGGCTATGGTGGAGCTAAATACGCTTACTCCTCCCTTGGCTTCTATGGCAATATCGGAATTCGTGGAGTTTGGAGGTACTCCAGCGATACTTTTTACTACGTGTCCTTCAGCTATATTGGAGCCATCTATAGTCCCTACTGCTGCTCCTCCGGCACTAACTACTATGGTACCGTCTGCTGGCTTGACGGATATCTGGAAGTTTCCACCGCTATCCTCGCCAAGGACTCCACTAACTCCAGTTACTGTCTTTCCTGACAGTCCTATAGTGTTGGATATGGAGGAGGAGAACTTGGATAGAAAGCCTTTGGTCTCTATTGATATATCGGAGTCAAAAGAGTTGGGTGAGATACCCTCTATAGTCTTGACTACTTGACCCTCAGCTATGTTGGAGCCGTTTATGGTTCCAACTGCTACTCCCCCAGCGGAGATGGATATTGTTCCGTCGGCCGACTTTACGAACAGCTTAGTCGGATCTGTGGTATCGTCGATCTCTACACCCGATAGCCCTGTTAGAGACTTACCAGAGATGTCGATGGCAGACCCACCGGCGGATATATTGGTCCGACCCTTACCCTGTAAAGTAATATCATCTTTGAGGGTATTTAGACTCTTTACTACCTCTCCGGCACCTATGTTTCCTGCAGAGATGGTCCCGACGGACACACCTCCTGCTGAGATAGATATGGTACCGTCTGAAGCCTTTACGAAGAGTCTGGTTGGATCTGTAGTATCGTCGATGTCTACTCCAGAAAGTCCAGTTATGGACTTTCCGGATATCTCTATGTTAGGCGCTGAGACGGAGACGCTGTTTCTCCCTTTGGTAGTTATGGAGACAGAGTCGTTGAGACCGTTCAGGTCTTTTACTACCTGGCCAGGATTTATATTTCCTGCGTCTATGCTTCCTACAGATACTCCACCTGCGGAGATCGATATGGTTCCGTCTGCTGCTTTTACAAATAGCTTGGTAGGATCGGAAGTGTCGTCAATCTCTACACCTGACAGGCCAGTAAGACTCTTGCCCGATATCTCTATGTTGGACCCTGCGGTACTGATGGATACTCTTCCCTGCTGTAGTAGGGAGATGGAGTCTTTTAGGCCGTTTAGATCCTTTACTACTTGTCCTGGATTTATGTTTGCGGCATCGATGGTGCCTACGGACACTCCCCCTGCTGATATGGAGATGGTACCGTCGGCGGATTTTACAGATAGTTTGGTTGGGTCGGATGAGTCGTCTATCTCTACTCCGGAGAGACCAGTTATGCTTTTTCCAGATATTTCTATATTTGGCGCAGATACAGAAACGCTGGCTCTGCCGGCCGAAACTATACTGACTGTATCTGTTAGTGTGTTTAGTTGCTTTACAACCTGCCCTGGATTGATATTGTCTGCGTTTATAGTGCCAACCTTTACTCCTGCAGCGGTAACACTGATTGTTCCATCCCCCCCTTTTACAAACAATTTATCGGTACCGCCGGAGGTATCTATCTCTACACCACTTAGCCCCGTTAGAGACTTTCCTGAGATAGATATGGTAGAGGAATCTGGGGCAGTTATGGTGGTGCGGCCGGCTCCTACCAGGTTTATGTCGTCTCTGAGTGTGTTTAGGCTCTTGACTACCTGCCCTGAGGCTATGTGACCGGTGTTTATGGCCCCAGCGGATATGTTGCCGCTGTCTATTACCCCAACCCTTAGATCATCCGCCCCCACAACGATAGTTGGGTCGGCGGAGCCAACGTCTATAGTCCCAGGAGATGAGGAGTATAGTCCGGCTCCAGGCGTGACATCGGACACGACCGCAGAATCATTTACTAGTAAGGAGTAGATATACTCTCTAGTAGAGGGCACCCCCTCCTTGGAGTAGATTCTTCCTACCCTGAAGTCATATACGCCTTGGGCGAGGATGTAGCTAGCAGTAGCTATCCTCACCGTCCTTAGATCCTGGTCTACAGTAATATCAGACGCCAGTACTGGCTGGCTGGACCCTAGAGATGTGACTACGTAGAATACACCATCCGTGTTGTTTAGATGGTGCTCGTCTATGGGGTCTTTGAATACGAAGACTATCTCGGAGGGGACAGCATCACTTACCGGAGAGCTGTAGTTGAAAGGGTAGGCTGCAATTACCTGCGGCTCCAGAGTCTTGAAGTAGGCTACAGCTAGGTATGAGAGGTCCGGAGATAGGTCTATATGGGCCGTTGAGATGATGTTGTTCTGGGATACCCCTATCTCGAGAAGGTAGCTCTCAAGGCGTTCTGAGGGCACTGTAGCCTTGTCTAGCTTGATGCCCTCGATTACTACCTCTCCTCTACGGCCCAGGCCCTTGGTGTATATGGGATTTTGCCCGGGAAAAAATCCTCCCTGAGTGTGAGAGTTGTATACCAGCCTCTCAGAGGCTCTAGGCGTAGAGCCGTCTGTATATCTTAGCTTGTCACTGTTTAGAATTACCTGGTGGACACCACTGTTGTTTAGGTTGGAAGCAGTGGCTTGGATGATGTAATCTCCCTCAAGATATATACTTGTGGCAGGAGAACCGTCTATGGTAACTGTATCGGTGTCAACAGTGTTGGGGTCAATAGGGTGTGGTAGTAGCAGGGAGAGGTGGTTTATGTTCGCCCCTGTGTTTATCAGGGAGTTGGGGGGCGGATATGTTGCTAGAAGAGTCTCGTCATACTGATCTCTGAAAGCGATACTTAGCTGTAGAACGCTATCTGAGAAGGACACCAGGGTCATGTATTCAATGAAGTCGCCCTCCAATCCTATGTGGGATAGGATCTCTGTGGTGGCTTCTTGAAGGGGGCCCTGGTCCCCCTTGTCTATATAGAACGTTCGTATCTTGAGAGCCATTATGTGTGGCCGTGGACTCCCTGACCAGTAGTCATTCCTGTGTGGCCTGTGAAGGCGCTATTCAAGTCTGAGAGGCTTATGGATAGGTTAATGTACAGACTCTCTAGTGTGTCTAGTCTAGTCTCATGTCCACTAGTGGTGGTATCTGAGGCATCCAGACGGGTATTTATGGTCTGCTGTAGACTGTTGAGAGTGGCGAGATCTATCTTTGTCAGTAGAAGCCTATACAGGTCTGCTATCTTGGCTTCCGCCTCGTCCATCCTGCCGGAAAGGTCTGATGCCATTTTAGATCTCCTTGAGGTTGAAGGAAAGCCCTATACCCCACAGATAGGGGGTGGTTCCTACTGTATAGGGACTTAGAGAGCCGCCGGATGTTTCCACGAAACGTAGTTCTATGGCGAAGAATAGAGAGGGAGCATTGCCGGGGGTGAGAGATACACCGGACTGCTGTGGTGGCGGGCTACTGTCGCTGTCCCACAGGAACGAAGATAGGTTGCTGTCTGTAGACAGCCGCATTCTTATGTGTCTGGATCCAGGGTCTTCTTTGAAGAAGTCCGGCGACGGAACGATACGGAATATGTCAGAGAATCCGGTTCCTTCCGGCGCATCTACTCTCACTATTAGTGATGGATTCTGCCCGAAAGGAGCTCCTGGAATGTTTGTCTTATCGTAGTCTACTAGCTTCAGACCAAGCTCTTGGAGGCCGTAGTAGAATACCTTGGCGCCATTCTCCTCTACCCAGTTCCTCTGTCGCAGCCTTACCTTTACTTGTTCTACGTTGGTAACTGGCATGTGGTAGCGCCGCTTCACAGCATTGTTGGTGCTGGAAAAGGAGGGAACGGTAGTAAAAGACCCGCCTATGGCTGGTGCCGTCGCAAGAACAGTAACGTCTACTGTACCATTGGGGAACGGATATAGCTCTATTAGGTTGGCTTCTGTGGTGCTCCCCTTGGGCACGGTAACTACCATCTCTACCTCTACCTCAGACACTGTAGAGGATAGAGGAAACTCGACTCTACGAATCCAGAAGGAAGTGTTGTTTCCATTGAAGGCGTTCTCTGGGATTCCTTCGTCTACCTTACCCCCATATTCGTAGTCTACTATACCGTCTCCGGCGCCCTTGTCGAACTTACTACTTACAGATATAGCCAGGTCTGGGGCGGTTATGACCCGCCCAGACCTGATGCTGTTGACATAGAACTTGTTCTCAACTCCCTTGGCCGGTAGGGTTAGTTCTCCGAACTCAGCAGCTATAGCAGCAGGTATGTCCTTCGACCCTGATGGGAACGATACCCCTTTGGTATCGCTAAGATCTACGAACCTGTTGCTTGTAAACCCATCGACACCTTCAGATCTCTCTCGGAATAGAGACATGTTACGTAGGGCGTCCACCTCTCTACGAAGGTGATCTACCTCCCTCGTTAGCTTGGTTTGAGCTACTTGTAGGGAGGAGAATAAGGCGTTGACGCCCAATCCTAGCTGCTGTATGTCCTTTACTACCCCCTCTCTGAAATCGTTGGTGTCTTTGGAAGATATGAATCCTCGGAATCTTGCGGGGATTCGGACAGATGTCGGAGTAACTAACTTCTTGGTCATAGCAGTTTCTCGAGAGCCGCCTTACCTATCTTGAGTACTAGATCTATGGCGGCATTGGTGTATTGGAGTTTCTTCTTCTCTTCCTCTAGATCTTCTAGGATTGCCTTTACATCGTCAGACGTGAGCTTCGAAAGAAGCTCATCAACCTGTTCTTTGGTCAGGTGTGAGAAGTCCGGTCTTACATTCTTGACGATATCCCAGGCGGCCATATCACACCCCCAACTTCTTCTTTAGGATCTCTAGTAGCTCCTTGGCCAGAGCATCGAGATCTACTTCCTTCAGCTCATCCTTTATGATCTGCTCCCAGTCTATCTCACCCATCTCTGACAGCAGAGCCATAGAGCTGGCCTTCAAAGCCTCCACCTTCTTCCTCTCTACTTCTACCTTCTCCAGGATCTTCTCTTTCACCTTGGGATCTAGTCCAGTGGATTGCTCCACAAGAGACTTGACAGTATCTAGAGCGTTGATGGCAATAGTGGAGATGCTGTCATAGGACTTGGCCAGAGGAGTAGTGTTGGTGGCGCAAGCCGCAAGCAGAACCAGTAATACTAGTACTAAGATTTTCTTCATTCTTCTTTCTTCTTTCGCATGGAGTTTACTCCAAGCATGGCTATACCAGCCAATATGACCGGGATAACCACATCGTCCCAGGGAAAGGCTTTTCCTCCTAGCTGGGTGGCAAGAACTGCCAAGCCTAGAACTCCCAGAATCAGGATAATGCCTAGGACTGGTTTGTCTATCATTAGTTTGGTCATCTTTGAGCTCTCAGTGTGTAGCTATGAACTATGGGGGTCAGTCCCCCGTCGAATTGAGGATCTCTAGACAGGTCGCACCTTACTACGACCCTGGATCCTTGTATGTTGGAGGTTACCTTACTCCTCCACATAAGCCTGAAGTTCTCGTAATATTGCTCCGGGGTAGGATCTGAGCTTCCCTCGTCTCTAGGAATATAGAGATATAGTTCGTCAGTGTTGCCTGGGTTGAAGTTGATGACAAGGAAGCCATCCGGGTCTATTGCAAATACCGAGTGGTTGGATGGTAACGTATTTGCTCTTAAGTGGTTGAGGGTTATTTGCTTCATAGGAGACCTGAATGCAAGGATCTCCTGGAAGTATTTCCCGCCGGCCTTGAATATCCTTATGCCGTCCAGATCCCTCATCATGATAACCTGATCTATCAAGTTGCCCTTGTTATCGGCTCTTTTATTGGAATCTGGATTCTTAGACCTTACTACGAACTGAACCCAGCCAGGATCCAGTATAGGGGTCCTATCGGCGCTTGTAAGGTCCACCAGGCCGGACTTGGTGTTTACCAAGAACCTCTCCCCTGTATCTGCTGATAGGGAATTCTTCCTTGTTCTGGAATCCAGCTCGAACGACACCTGGGTTGGCTTGTCCAGCCTTACCCATGTCAGGAAAGTCTCCAGATCTTCTGTGGTGTCCCGAAACAGGAAATCTACGAATACCGATCCCTTTTCAGGGATAGACCCAGAAGGAAGCCTCTGAATGGTTCCTGTAGATACGTCTATGGCGTAGTCCACGCCTTCAACGAAGAACTTGGCGTTCGGACCGATGTTGGACTTGACCCTTACTGAGGCCTTTTCTATCTGAGAAGGTGGTAGTGGGACATATCGGTAGGTTATCTGGAAGGTGTCGCCGTTTTCTATGTCCATGTCAGTGAGCAAGACCTTGTTACCCTGTATGGATGTTACCTTGTAAGTGACGTCTGGATCTATAGTTGTGGTGATTTGTAGAGAGGGCTTGGCCTGGCTCTGGTATATGGTTCCGCCCTGGGACGTGGGAACTATAAGAAGATTCCCTGTTGGCTTGGTGAATCCGCCTACAGTTTGAGTCTCGAAGACATAATCCCTGCCAGCCTTGTAGACTATGGATCCAGAAGAGCTGGACACTATAGGAGCGTTAGGTCCAGTAAGGACGAAGTTGTTCCTAGGTAGTAGGACTTTAGTTTGTCCGTTCGTCGCCACCACATCAGTCTTGGTAGGTTTGGCGGATATATGCTCGACGCCATAAACAGCGTAGTCAGGGGTAGCGTTGGAGCTCTTCTGGTTGTAGTTGGGAATTAGGTTGTGTATCCCACGGACATAATATATGTCCCTGCGGGTAGTTAGCTCTATGGAAGGCTTTCCTGCGGTCTTTGTGGGGCGGAATACGGGAACTTCTGTAGTTGTCGCATACATCCGCTCTATGTCTGATTTGGCGAACGATACGTGGTTGTCCCTTATCTGGGTCCTAGTTACCGCAAGGCTCTTGTCTCGGGACCATACCCGGCTACCTCTGAACAGCTCAGCAGTGCCGAATATGGGTGTGGGACTTATTTGCCTGGAATACTTGTAGAACGTATGGCCCCTATAGGTGTCTCTTACTACGAACTCGTTGGGCCGACCCTCTATGACCAGATCATGTGGCTCATCCGTCCCGAAGGTTATGACCTCCTGTGAGCCTGGAAGCCCATCATCGTTCACAGGCTTTATGGGAATAAAGCTGGATACTATCTTGTTGTTGGAGTCGGCCAAGGCCACGGAGAACTCCACAGATGTGCCTTTGGGGCGCTCCATGTCCGTCCTGAGCGCTATACGGCTTATCTGTTCCTCCTTACCCCCAAAAGAGAAAGGACGAGACTGATATCTAGCCTTCTTGGCTCTTCCCGTAGTCATAAGAGACAGCCTCTTTAGGCCAAACCTATAGATGTTCTCCCCCTTTACTGGCTGCTCGTCGAAGTTGTTCTTGATGAGTGTTACTTCTACGAACTCTACCAGCTCCTTGGGAAATACTAGGGCAGTCTCTACTCTGTCCTCTAGTTGTATTGGGGCCTCATAACCTTCTAGAGTCTTGTAGTTTACGTTGTCTACGGATATACGAATCTTGACCTTCTGGGGGCCTGGGCTGAGAGGCACCAGGGATATCTGAGATATCTCTGTCTCTTGGTCTAGGGCGAATACGAATTTGACAGATACGTTGTCGTCAGGGACATCTGTTACTACCTCGTAGGCCCAACCATTGGATTCGTCTGTGAATATTTTCCTGAAGTCTGTTCCGGCTACCTGAGATTTTCTTAGTATGCTGGCTGCTCCAGCTTCAACTTCCACAGGCCAGGTAGATGTTATCTTGGTAGGAGTTACTCTCTTGGTTCCAGTACCGGAGAGAGGGAGCATTAGGGCCGAGCTAGAGACGTTTACTATGTCCTGGGTGGACTCAGACAGGTCTGTCTTGGATGTGTCCCTGAAGTCGTCGAAGGCGCCCAAGAAGTAAAAATCCCCTCCCTCGGTTATGAACAAGAGGGCCTCGAGCTGGGACCTTAGTCTATTCAGTATATGTGTGTGGGCGTCGAAGAACAGCTCTGAGAACTTGGCCCGACGGATCAAGGACACCACCATGTCCATAATTTCGTCGTGACATATCCTGATGTCGAAGGCTATGTCGTCCAGTTGGTCGTTGAATAGCTTGTGGTTGAATACTTGCCTACGAAACTGTGGGGTGTATCTGTATAGCGGCCGCCCAATCCTGGAGAGAATCTCCTCTACTCTAGACTTTAGCCTGTCTAGGTTAGGTAGATTCCCTTCTAGGAGAGACTTTAGGAGCTCTCTGGTCAGGAGTTCTTTGTATTGTCTCTCATATATACTCATAGACCACCCCTCGGATGTAGTAATAGCCTGTAAGACTTCAGTACTGGGGAGTAGGAGTCGGCCGCCGTATCAGAGCCTTCGATGAAGTCTGGCCTAGACAGAACAGCCCGGAACCTTATAGACTTTACCTCAGAGTCAACAGATATGAATCCTTCTTCTACGTTGGCGCCCACAGGCTTCTCGCTGTTTATGTTTATCACCCTGGGAACTACTCTACCACCGTCATCGAATATTGTCGCCCTACCTATAGGGTTTATCTCGACCCAGTCGGTATCTGGTAGGTCTGGCTTTACGTAATATCGTATGTATACACGTCCGGGAGGAAATTGGGGAGGGATGAACTCGTCCACCATCAGAGTCACCTTGGCTATGTCCTTTGGCGACTCCCAAGGCAGGGATATCAGTTCTGATGTTGGCTCGTAGGTAAACTGGGCTACCGTTAGTTCCCTTATGCCTAGGGCGTATCGTATCTTGTCGAATTCTGGTTGTAGCCAGGTCTTTTGTATGCGCCACCCCTTGTCATCTACTGTGGTGGACACTCTACGAGTTACTTTCTTACCGAAGAGACCATTCCACAGATTGAGCGGGTCCAGTACCTTGGTTACTACATTTCGAGGAAGGATGCCGCTCTTCCTGACATTCTCTCCCTTTATGGTCTGCACCTTCCTATCAGTGGTGCCTACCAGCTCCTGTATGTTGCCTATACCTCCAGTAACAGCCAAGGTCTGTACATAGGACAGCTTTACGATCTTGTGCCGTATGACGGTAGAGTTGAACTTCTCTACCCTGGTTTTCTTACGCCTCCCCAATTTCTCTACCCTTCTTGGCCATGTATCTGAAGTAAGGCCGTATGAGCCAAATCAGCCAGCGGTGCTTAGCTAGAAATGCAGCAATCTTCTCTCCATGTCTGTGGTAGAGGCGGATGGCCCATATAGGCCACTTTCGCATGATGTAATTTCTCACATCTCTCCACTCGTCGGGGACGACAACCTGCGCTATCCAGCAGAATCTCAAGAGACCTCTCTTTGTGGTAGTGACAACCTCCTGCTGTACCTCCACTTGGTTCCTTAGTAGGGTGTAGTATCGTTCGTATACAGCAGGTACTGGGTTGTCTATTTTCAGCCTTATCTTTACCCTCTTGGCTTGAGTGGCTGGGAAAGGAAATACACCTTTCCCAGTATATTCGTATCTGGACGGCGCCAGTAGTTGATTTACCTGGTTTACGTTTAGGAACTTGTTGGCTTCCGGAGTTAGTGTTTTGGCGTATCTGGTGCTGTTCCAGCCTTTTACCAACCTAAATTGCCCTTCATCATCTGTAGAAGTCCATATTCCTTCTACGGAGGGGAAGGATTCGGCGCCGAATATGACAGGATCTATGACTACGTAGTTTACCGTTATGGTTTCTCTGAAGGTTATTACTAGATCAACTATGAGATCCCGTCCCTCGAAATCATAGGATTTGGCTACTCTTTCTGCTTCTTTTAGATCTATGTCTAGGGTGGCGGTTCTAGGAAGATTGTCCTTGTGTTCATCGTCCTTGTTGTTGTCGGCCGCCACACTACCTTCATCTATGATGTTGGATACTAGGGGCTTGGGCACGTTGTACACATATTCTGCCTCCCAGAACGTATCTGGCTTCTGATCCAACATCTTCAGCCTAGCGCGCTTCTTCTCGTCCTCTGAAGCACCTATTTCTACGAAGAAGCCAGCATTGGTATTCTCGAACTGAGCACTGTCGTCCACTACAGTGTTGGTAGTGTTGCCCGACTTGGTGTTTACCACCTTCTTCTTCTTGGAGGTGTCCGGCCTCAAGATGAATCGTATGTTGAACTTACCTCCCTCAGGTCGGGCCCTACCTATGAAGTTGTAGTAATTGCCTTCGTAGAAACGTCTTAGGTTTCCTGGTGTCGGCTCAGTATTTACGAGACCAAGGCCTTTGGTCTTGGGACTGTCTACAGGCGCCAGGGGGAATACCTCTATCTCAGGATCTAGGGTTGTAAGGTCTCTGTTCGCTCGCCTCTTGAGAGTTACTCCGCCTGAACCTGGGAGTTTCTCTGCTTTTGGCGCGCCAGTAGAGGCCTTCGTGTCTACCCTATCCAGATTCCTAAAATCGTCGCTGGCTACGAGAACGTCGCCCCTGGTCAGGTCGTTCAGGATCTTCAGGTCAAGAACGGTGCTGGCTAGCCTGTCTGCCTGCCCTACTAGAGCATCATTGCTCATCTTGGCTATGTTGAAATAGGCAGTCTGAGAGGCTGCTAGGTTGTCTACTTCCTTGAAGAACCTGGCTATATCCTCATGTATAGCCAGCATGTTGGTGTTGTATACTTCGGATCTGGGGGAGTCCCCGTCTTGTAGTTTGGCGGGCGCCACGAATACTGGATCCCCCATGGCCCCGTAGAAATCGTGAAATGCAGCCACAGACTCTGACAGGACCTCTCTTAGAGAAGTCCTGCCAGAGAGCTTGAGACGTAGTTTGTCTAGAGTAGAAGCTAACTTCTCTCTTGCCAGGAGGGCGTTGTTAAGAACCTTGCTCAAGGTGATCTAGGATGGAATCTATGAGGGAGAAGATGTTCCTGGACAGGTAAGCGTCCCTAGCTGTGTCATTCCCGTCCTGATTGCGGAGCTTGAGTAGGGTGTCTGCAGCCCGCCGTCTCAACGACTCCATATACTTATCATCAGTAGTGGACTCGTCGTATAGGACTTCTAGGAAGTCCAGAAGCTCTCTGGTGGACTTGAACTCATCAGACTCTGCAAGACGCTGTATCTCTAGAGAGTCCTTGTCCCCACTCTTTACGCCACAGCCGAGGGCCTTGTTCTTCCTCATGACACAGGCACGGATCTTTGCCTTGGTTGCGTCACTTACCTTGGCTCGGTTGAGGAGTCGGAGGGCCGCCCTTACGTGGCTGTTGTGGACAACTACACCGGCTTCCAGGAGGAAGTTGTTCACTAGGGGGATCTCGATGTCGTATACGTCCTCCGAAGGTGCCTTTCTGGTATCCACCAAAGTGACGTAGTTGTCTGCTGTTATGACTTCTGAGACGTCCTTCAGGGCGTCGGGCATCACATCGATCGACCTGAAGAGCGTATCTACCATGATCTCCCTGGGTTCTGCGACTAGAACTGGACTCTTGTCTGGCGAAGGGGATAGAAGTATGGAGCCTTTGTGGAGATTTTCGGCGGTAACGAACCCGTTGGGAGTCAAGAATGGGTGATTTCCTGTACATCTTACGGTCTTACCGTTGGAGAACTCTAGCTCGATGACGTCTGCGTCCTCGATGGCTTTCCATCCAGCAGAAACCGGTAGTTCCATGATGGACGAATCCGTGATGTTGAATCCGAGAATCATCACCGTTTCGTCTTTCTGTACTAGGGAAACGATCTCAGAGATCGTGATCTGTCCGTTGGGAGTCATCACCAAAGTATCTCCCGTAAGGCAACAATCCGGTACCGGAAATGCAATTGTGTTATCCATGGGGCTTTTTATCCTCATGTTCTACAGGTTCATTTCCCTGCAGTTCGGCATATATCTTCATCTTTACGAGCTCCTCGGTGATATCCATATCATAAGAGAATCTTATGACTCCGTGCTCTCGGCAGAGCTTGTCCTTTGTTAGGTCTCTCTGCCTTGTCTTCTG
>RFGN01000601.1 GCA_003696645.1 Gammaproteobacteria bacterium
GAAGTTTGCCCCTTTGACCTGGTCGAAATGCGTAAAAGCAATGGCCAGCTTCTCCTGATACCCGCTCGTTGCAACCGATCGCAAGACAGACAGTGGTGCCGCCTGCATTGGCTGCTCAGCGTTGTCCACTAGCAGGATGACATCAGCCATTTGATACCTTCTTGTGAAACGAGTCGATACCTCGGCCACAGTTTCGGTAACGTGGCCGAGGCCTTCACCATCCATGAGAACAAGTCCTTTGTTGTCAACAAGCTCTTCAGATTGGAAGGAGCCCTTTACTCTAATCCCCTGTACCAGAGGAGTCAGCAACCTCCCGAAAGCGGGCGCATAGTTGCTGGAGAACCACCGTACATGAGCAATGAACTCATCTCTATCCTCGGTTTCGAAAACCCATCGTTCCGGCCATTTCCCTTTCCTTCTTAATTCCCCGGCAGGGAGCAACTCAAAACGCATCAGAATTTCTTGAATCACATCGTCAACCAGATCATCATATCCGGGCATCCTTTCGAGAATCTCCTCGAAATAATCCAGCACCAGATCAAGCTCGTCTCCTTTGAGCTCCAGTACGTTCTTTCCCCATTCATTGGATACAGTATCAATGGCGTGATGGGCAATCTGGCGCAGTTGTTTCACATAGCCTTCCAGTTTATCCTGCATTGCACGACGTTCTTCGGCAGACGGGTACAATGCATCGCTACCGTCACCGGGCTCCTGCTCCATTTCATCTATCGAACCCGGTTCTTCGAAACTCCAGTCATCTTCTTCCGACACCGAAGCCTTTTGGCTCCAGGTGCCGAGCACATAGCTGAGGCGGAAACGCTGCTCCTTATGATTCAAGAACTCCTTCGCTATCTTTTCGTCAGATTCCTGACGCCAGACTGCTCTGCATGCCTGCTCAATGGACTCTTGAATATAGGTCCGCACGGTTCTTTCCGGGAAAAAGGTGACCACAGCTTTGAAGGGGGCATCATCGGTAATTACCTCGATATCCGATATCGTGGTTTTCCCCGTTGACGTAGAGGGGAATCTGTCTCTTTCAGGATGTGAACCAATCAAATGCCTCAACAGGGATGTTTTCCCTGCGCCTGTTGTCCCGAGGAAAAGGATTTTTGCGTAACCATCCTCCCTGGATGGAATTGGGATCACTTCATCGCGAATCTCCCACGGATCGACTTCAGCATCTGCAGTCATCGGATCATAAAAAGCATCGACAACCACCTTCGAAAAA
>RFGN01000602.1 GCA_003696645.1 Gammaproteobacteria bacterium
TCTCCTCTATCCGTGTCTATCCGTGTCCATCCGTGGGGGTTATCCGTGGGGGTGGTTCATCCGTGGGGGTCAGAGCACGATTCTTTTCCATTCGAGCCGACTGATTCGCTGTTCCAGGCGCATCAGGTTCCAGGGGATGTCGTAGTTGATGCCCACATCGCAGAAGTGGTGGTTGAGAGCCTCACCACCGGCGTTCGTCGAGATGAGGATGCGGGGATCCCTCGCGAATGCGTACTGGACCTGGACCCCCATGCGCCTCTCCATGTACATGGAGCCGTTGAGGCATACCACCTCGAAGCTGTGCTCAATTCGTAGGCTACGTTCTCTTTTTTGTGTAGTGTTTGTCTAATTGATCCAATATGGCGGGCGCATAGAACACTTTTTTCGGCCTTGGTTTCTCCGGGTCTAGTCGCCGTTCATGTGCAAATCGAGGATTGGACTCAAGCTTCTTACGAATGGAGTGGTATTCCTGGTTGATCTTGAAATCTGAATACCTCTCTTGGCAACGCCTCGTCAGTTCCCAATAGTCCCAAGGGTATCTTTCGCGGATTTGTTCTTCCGTGAGCCGCACTTCCGGTGCATTGGGATCGCGCGTTACCCTGACGGGAAATGCTTCCGACGCCTTCGACCGGACAAACCTGACCTCCACATTCACAGCAAAGGCATATGGTGATGCTGGATCTTCCTCTTGCGGCCTGAGCTTTTCGAGATACTCCACAAATCTCCGCTCGTCCCTGGTCAGCTGCACGGCCGGCACCGCCGGCAAGGGGTTGAGCGAAAGCGGCATCAGATAGGTATGGAGCCGCGAAAGATCTTCATCGAACCAATCTTTGACCGCGGAAACGAAATTCTTAACACAGGCCAAACCCATTTCAAGCACCCGCTCCGAAACTGCAGGATTGCGGACATAAAAATGGACCGCCGTGTCTCGTACTTCCACCAAGGCTTCAAGATTGCGCACAGCATTTCTGTCGAGCTTGCCGTCTTCAGCCAGTTTCTTGGCCAAGTACTCGACGCCGTGCGTCATTCGTGCACCGGATCGCGTCTTCTTGTAGCGGGGTCGTCTGCTACCCGAGTTCGCCTCGTTCACATAGAGGCTTTGGATGCGATTCCCGTGGTCTGCCAGCCACTTCGCCTTGAGCAAAAGTTCCCACGCATTCATTGCAAGGATGGCGAAAGCTTCTTCCCGATAGGCGAAGTCGAGTTTGTTGTACACATCTATCGCCGCGATCATAGCGGCGACGGCACGATCGAGAAGTTCACGACTGCGAGCTTTCATCTTGCAAGTACTTTCTCCCTGCCTCGGTGATCTCCCAGATGCCGTAGGGCGAATCGCTCTTCATGAGGCCCTCGCGCACCATGGTGTTTCGGCACCATTGCGCCGTGTTTCGCCA
>RFGN01000085.1 GCA_003696645.1 Gammaproteobacteria bacterium
ACTTAACGCTGGCCGTTCGCAGACGGCGCGCTAAATAGAATGATATACACATGGCCCCTCCTATCTCCCTTATCTCATCAACACCTGACTCTCAAAGAATAAGCGCCGCCTGCGAACTTGTTATTAACAGGAATCGAAATTCCCTGTAATTTGTATACATAAATGGAGTATAATTCCCTGTAATACGATAATCAAGGCAAAACAGGGAGTTTGATGCGTTTTCGTTCTAACAAGGTAGAGCAACCCAAAAAACGCTTCCGACCGCAGTCGGTGCGGTTGATGGATCAGGTACGCGAGGTGATGCGCTATCATCATTATTCGCTGCGTACCGAGGAATCCTATGTGCGCTGGATTCTGGCGTTTATTCGCTTTCATGGCAAACAGCATCCACGTGATCTGGGCAAGGCCCATATTGAGGCGTTTCTGTCGGATATGGCAGTCCGGCAGAACTATGCTGCCTCCAGCCAGAGCCTGGCGATGAATGCGATCGTCTTTCTCTACAAGCATGTGCTGGATTTACCAGTTGCCGAGGATATCGAGGCCATTCGCTCAAAGAAGCCGGTGCGCTTGCCGGTGGTGTTGAGCCGCAGCGAGGTGCAGCGCCTGCTGGCGCAATGCGGTGGCATGTCGGGCCTGCTGTTGCGATTGATGTATGGCGGGGGGCTGCGGGTGATGGAGGCGGTTCGTCTGCGGGTGCAGGACCTGGATTTTGATCAGGGCCTGATCATCGTGCGCGATGGCAAGGGGGGCAAGGATCGTTCCACGCTGTTTCCGAAATCACTGCATGAGCCTGTCAGGCAGCATCTGGAGAAGGTTCGCAAGATCTATGAGGAGGATCTTGCCGCTGGCAATGCCAATGTCTGGTTGCCACAACGTCTGGCGCAGAAATACCCCCATGCACCAAAGGAATGGATCTGGCAGTATGCCTTTCCCTCGCGCAAGTTGTCGGTGGACCCGCGCGGGGGCGAGACGCGGCGACACCACATGGATGAATCCAATATCCAGAAGGCGGTGCGTCTGGCACGACGCAAGGCGGATATCCAGAAACGTGTCACCAGCCATACCCTGCGCCATTCCTTTGCCACGCATCTGCTGGAGTCCGGCACCAATATTCGAGTGGTACAGAAACTGCTGGGGCACAAGGATGTCAAGACCACGGAGATCTATACCCATGTCTTGCAGCAGAATCTGACGGCGGTGGTCAGCCCACTGGACCAGCTCGAACAATAATCTTTTTTCATAGTTTTCATAGATAGAAGGACTCACTCATGTTGAAAGTCATGACATTCAATGCCAATGGCCTGCGTGCGGCACAGCGCAAGGGTTTTTTTGACTGGTTCGCCACGCAGGATGTCGATATCCTGTGTGTTCAGGAGACCAAGGCCCAGGCCGAGCAGATGCAGGACCCGGTCTTTCATCCGGCAGGCTATCATGTGCATTTTCATGACGCCGAGAAAAAAGGCTACAGTGGCGTGGCGATCTACTCTCGCCGCGAACCCGACACGGTAACGATGGGTTTCGGCTGGCCGGAGTTTGACAGCGAGGGGCGTTTTATCCGCGCCGATTACGATGGCCTGGCAGTAATCTCGCTTTACATGCCGTCCGGTACGACCGGCGATGTTCGTCAGGAGGTGAAGTACAAGTTGATGGAGCGGTTTCTGCCGGTGCTGAAATCCTATGCGGAGGATGATGAGCGGGAATACATCATCTGTGGTGACTGGAACATTGCTCACAAGAAGATCGATATCAAGAACTGGAAGACCAATCAGAAAAACTCGGGTTTTCTTCCGGAGGAGCGGGCCTGGATGGACCGGGTGTTTGG
>RFGN01000086.1 GCA_003696645.1 Gammaproteobacteria bacterium
CCGTGTCCTGTTCACTATCAACTGATTTATCTGCCAGACGATCTCTGATGGTTCTAGCGAAATCCTCCTTGATGTCATCAAATGGCCGTCCCCGCCATGATCTGTTTACTCGGGGGCCAGAAAGCACCGAGAACAAGGACGCCAGATGGAGGATCTCGTTCAAGCTACGGGAAAGTATGGAGTCTACTACCTTTTTCCCATACTTGCGCGTAGCCCGTTCCTTGAATGATTCGTCTCCCGAATGCAATCGCTTGGCGAGATTCAGGTAATCGAAGACATCCTTGCGAAATCCTCCTCGCCATGTCGCAAGATCCCGAAGGGACTTTACGGACGCATCCAATCCTCTTCCTCCCAGAAGTGAGTGGGTTCTGGTTCTGGATCAGGTTCCACACGAAGATGATTCGAGATCATCCCACGAAGTCGATCTCCGACCTCCACAGGGTCCATCGGTTCTGCCATCTCAGGAAGCCACGTGATATCCCATTTCTTCCTCTGGCGAACTCCTAACGTTGGTTCGACCTCGGCATGTGACAAGATTGTCTCGCGGGTGACAGGAATATCGTATTGCGCGCTCAGATCTGCCACGAGCTTGATGAAGCTCTCAAGCTGAACATCCGTGATTGGATACGGACCCGGATCGAAGGGATACTGTCTGGCTTGAAACATGGCTGCCATGCTGACACCAATGGAGTAACTGTTGCAATGCCATGTATGTGCTGCGTATCGACCCGACTGTAGTGGAGGAATGTTATCCTCGGGACGAAAGATGCCTTCGACAATTTCCCCGTTACCATCGACGATATAGTGATAATGGGTTCGGTCCAGCTTGGATACATTGTGGGTTCCCGCCGTCCAGTGCATGATGATACGTTTCATGGTGTGCCTCCTGTTTGCTGTTCCTGATATTTATGGATCCCTCGTGGAAATGCTCCCGTGTTATTCGGGAGTGGTTATTGGTCCAGACCAGTAAATACATCTAGGCACGACAAACGAGGGAGTTCTTTCACATGGCATACAAGATTAAGGGTGATTTGGCTGTTCAGCGTGCATTGTTTATCGGCTCCATGACAACCACTCAGCGCCAATCTTTGACGCTGGCTACGCCCGGCGCACTGGTATATGATGTTGATCTGAACAAGGTGATGGTATGGAATGGCACTAATTGGGAACAATTTGCTGTAGATACGACCAAGATCACCGTGGTTGCTCCAACAGTAAATGATGATTCAACTGCCGGATACGGGGTATCGGATCTGTGGATCGACATGTCACAGGATGATGCTTATATCTGCACCGATTCAACTGCTGGCGCGGCTGTATGGGAGAAGATCACGCCGTCCATGCGACACTTCGTGCCAAATTCTTCGGTCAATCCTGCGGTTGCCGGTGAACCTACTACAGCAGAGATCAAGGCTGCTGCTGGCTCGGTAAAAGACACCTTGGTGCTCTATAACGGGACAGACACGCCTACCGATATTCCTACGCATGTATGGCACGTGGACAAGATCGGCAACTTTACCCTCATTCAGAAACCAGTCCCAGTAGCGCAGCCAGCCAACATCACGCTGACATCTTCGAATATTGCTATTGATGTGACATTGACATCAGATAACACAAAGGCGACACTGGACTTGGCGCATACGGGGGGAACCATTGGTGTTCCCACGGGTGCTGGCGTTGGCGCCACACTGGAATTCCACATCTATAGCTCGGATGGTCTAAAACATTTTGCATTCTTCGATGCAAGCGCCTTCTTTGATCGTAGCAGGCGCCACCCTGTGGATTTCTTCATCATTCAACCGAATACTCATCTACACCTGAAATTCGAGCAGGTGGATGTCGATACGTGGATTCTGCTGACTCCTCCGCAAACATATTATGTCAATACCCCATTAGATGTGGTTAATTATGCTGCAACCTCGCTGGATCATTTCTTCATTCGATCCACGGGGGATATCGTGACTCCATACTTCGGCGGCTCCTATGGCAATGTATCGGATTACAGCATCGCTGATCAGGGGCCTCTCAATACGACTACGCTACCTGCTCCTGCGGTTGATGCCAATTTGACACCCGGGTTCGACATGTATATGAATGCTTACATGAAGATTACCTCAGCCGCTCCGGCATCGCTGACGATCAATGCCCCATCGGCACCAATGGGAGATGGCAGCTTCATCGGGGGAATCCGCCGGATCATCATTGAAAACTCGGATACGGCCTCACACACAGTCAACTTCGCATCCGGGGTTTACGTAGATGAAAACGGTAATGATGTTGGGAGCATCACGATTGGCGCTGCATCAGGGCCATCTGCCCCAACTCGTCGAGTATTCAATTTCCAGGAAACTATCGAGGGTGGTAATCCTGTATATCGGTTGATGGGATCCGTGGGGGCAGTTTCTTCGGGTCCGGGAGCACTGATTCCGGTTCCTGTATCTGCTACTGGGACATCCACTATTCATACCCGGGAGATTTTGAGCAACACGGGGAATATCGCTCGAACATTACCAGTTGCAACAGGATCGGGGGACGTCATCGAGTTTGCCCTTGCTGACAACAATACCGGAATCAAGACGGTTGCCCCATCAACCGGGGATGCTCTGAATGGCTCGACGGCTACTTATACGCTTGCCGAGGCAGGTGCCACCTATCGTGCCACCGATGTAGCGCCAAACAGGTGGATCATCGGGCTGCTGACAGATATGCGAAAGAAAAGACAGACGGATTATCTCTTGGCATATGCTCAGCAGACAGGTCTCTATACCAACTATGCCATCCCATTCATCAAAGTAACAGAACGTGGTGTTATTATGACTGACCAATATAGTATCACCTTGCAAGCAAATCGACTCTACTTGGTTTTCGCTCAATTCAATATGTATAATGTTGTTGGTTATTCCGTAATCAGACTCTACAGTAATGGAGTATATGATTATTCCTACGACAACTCAGTAACAATGTATAATGTAACAAATACATCATATAACGGGCGCATTTCAGGAAATACTTTTACAAAGATTATTCGGCCATCGGCAAGGGTTACCTATAATTTCAGGATTTATAATCAAGATGGTGGCCCACAATACATTGATCGGTATGGGTCGTATCTGGTGGTCGCAGAGATCCCGGATTTCATCGAGGATTAAACATTAGCAGAACAAGGACGGAGGATTCCAAATGGCATTTCAGTTCAAGGGAGATTTGCTGGTCGGCAGGGCAATCTACATGGGCAACGTCACATCCGCCCAACGAGCAGTGTTTACTCCGAGCGTATCGGGTGCAATCGTCTATGATTCTGATGTAAACACCCTGTTCTTCTGGGATGGAACCAAGTGGACGGATATGGTCAATAACAACCCATTCCACGTCGCAGCAACTCCTCCTACGCCAACCGATGACTCCTCGGCTGGTTTTACCGAGGGCTTCATCTGGGTAGATAATGCCAATTTCGAAGCATACGTCTGCGTAGATGCAACTGTTGGTAATGCTATCTGGAACAGAATCACTGCATCAAATCGAGTATTCCTTACGAATACTGCAGTTGCGCCAGCAACGGCAGGAAGCCCGACCACTACTGAAATCATGGCGGCTGCTGGTTCCTTGAGCGATACCATCGTCCATTACAACGGCACCGATATCGAAACCAATGAACCGACCCACGTGTGGCACGTTGACAAATCCGGGAACTATACCATGCTTCGTTCCCCGGTCTCGGTATCTCCCGGTCTGACGACCACTCTGGTCAACGCTGCTGGCACATCCACGATTGGCACCCGCGAGATTCTCACTGGAACAACCAATTATACAAGGACGCTTCCAGCGGCGACCAATGTGGGTGATTATCTGGAGTTTCTCATTCCTGCCGGTCAAGGCGCAAAGACCGTTGCAGCTCAAACTGGCGAGAGCATCAATGGCGTCTCCGGTGGAACCTTTGTCATGAACATCGAAAGCGCTACCTATCGTGCAACCGTGAGCGGCACAGGTGCATGGGAAGTCGAACGGCTTGGAAGCCCGACAACTCGAC
Source organism: Gammaproteobacteria bacterium (assembly GCA_003696645.1). Taxonomy (GTDB): domain Bacteria; phylum Pseudomonadota; class Gammaproteobacteria; order J025; family J025; genus J025. The sequence continues at coordinate 4,028 of RFGN01000086.1, forward strand.
GGCTATTGAGCCGCGTGAGAGCCTTTATGGTCTCTGCCACAAGCGTTAATGTGAATTCATACATTCCACTCCGACCGGAATCGGCCACGGGCGATCCCATTATGCCAGCCAACACATACTTCTATTTGAAAACCGGAAGACGATATTGGGTTTACTACCACTTCCGGGCCAAGCATACATCACCATCGTTTGTTGGTATTGGCCCATACGACGTAACAAGCAACACTTACCTTTACAATCCGACAACCATTTCATTCAACACTTCCGCGACATCATCGTATAACGACATGGATTCGGCTGCTGGGGGTATGCTGCTCGAACCAGTTATTGATTTCACGATGGCATTCAGGATCTACAACGCAGGATCAAACCCGATAACAATTGACAACTTTGGAACTCATGTCGAGGTAGTTGAATTGCCAAAGTATATCTACGAGTAATTTTCATATAGGCTTTGCTGAATTTCTGGCATAAATACTTGTATGCCCAGACCACTAAAGACGTATGACCCAGACAAGGATCAACTCAAACCTGCCGGTTTCGTAGAGAAATACGAGCCTTGGCAAATTGAGGAACTCCTGAAATGCAAGGAAGACCCGCTATACTTTTTCAGGAACTACGTGTATGTGAAAACACAAGCTGGTCACTCCGTCAAGCTAAACCCCTATCACTACCAAGAAAGGCTGCTTAAGACGGTCATCGAGAACAGAAAGGTCATTGCAATGCTTCCACGGCAGTCAGGTAAAACCACCATTGCTGCTGCCATCATCCTTTACTATTCAATCTTCTTCAAGAACCAGAGAATCATCGTTGCCTCGAAAGATCTTAGCGGCGCACGGCTCATCATTGACAGGATTTGGGATATGTATCTGGAGTTGCCGTCTTTCATCAAACCTGGAGTGTTGGTCAACAATAAGACGACCAAGGCTTTCGACTGTGGCTCAAGTATCAAAGGCATCGCAACCACCCCAGCTGCCGCACGAGGTGAAACCCCGAGTTTCCTCTATCTCGACGAGTTCGCGTTCGCAAGTGGAAACACGGGAACGGACAAGGAGTTTTGGACCGCCGTGTCCCCCACCATTGCTACTGGTGGTAAGGTGTTGATTACCTCAACTCCATCCACGGATGAAACGGTGTTCGCACAGATCTGGCTAAATGCAACCCCGTCCTCCTATTCGGATAAATGGCATGATGAGGTTGATCCCCCGAAAGAGGAGACGACCGAAAAGAAATACTACAAAACCATCTTTGAGACTGATCTTGCCAAGGAGGAATACAAGAAGTCCCTCAACATGGGAGGGATCAATTTCGAGAAAACGGATGATGAAGTCGAGGAAGACGGTTTCGTGCGGTTCTTCGCGCATTGGACCAGCGTGCCGCTTGGGGTCGACAAGGATGGGAAGATCATCGGTTATCGGGACGAAAAATTCAAGGCATCTGAGATGAAAGCGCTTACCTTGGATCAATGGGAGTGTGAATACGAGTGCAAGTTCTTGGGAACATCAGGGGGATTGTTGGGGGCATCAACCATAGCAAGGATGAACCAGACCGTGCGGCCGCCCGTGTTTGTGGATCGGTGGTCAGTGAGATGGTATGAGCCAATCCGGCCCAATACCATCTATGCAGTAGCTATGGATCCTGCCGGGGACAATACCGGAGATGATTGCGCCATCCAAGTATGGTCGCTGCCAGATCTATCTCAGGTGGCAGAGTTTAATTCGTCCATCATCACCCAAGATGAACAAGTAAAGATGCTCTGGAGGATCTTGCAGAGAATCTACCAGACCCAAGACAATCACCCAGACCAAGAAGGGGATCCCGTTATCTACTATGGCATCGAGCGAAATGGATTGGGCATGGGAATCATTCGAGCAATCGAGTATATCGGAGAAGACAAGTTTCCGGGTATCATGGTGGATGCGACCGAGATTTCGACTGGCAAAAACACCCGTTCTACCAGTCTCCATAGCAGGGGATTGGTTACGACTGCTACAAACAAGAAGAGGTATGTTCTTGCATTCAAGGACTTGCTGGACAGGAACCTTTTTGAGGTGAGATCCTCGTTTCTTTCATCCCAATTGAAATCCTTTGTATCTCGTGGAAGATCGTGGGCTGCTAATGTAGGGGCCAAGGACGACTTGGTTATGTCATGTGTGCTCGCCATGATTCTAGTGGATGAAATAGTATATACTTATGAGCCCGAGCTTGCAGATGAGTTACCAACAAATTTCTACCTTTCAAGCCTTGATGTCATGGAGGATGGCTAGCTCGTTTTCCGGCACATGAAACCTTGATTATC
>RFGN01000603.1 GCA_003696645.1 Gammaproteobacteria bacterium
GATTGTTCTTCAGCAATTTCCAACTTAAATTTGAACACTTTCCGACCATTACTTTGTTCAATCCAAGCGTCCACAAGCAAGAAAAACCCATTGTAGGTCCAGATACCTGGCCGAATTTTCTCGTAAACTTTAACTAACTCTGCAGCTGAGTTGCCTTCGGCATATATTCTCGCTGCTTGATAAAATAAACCGTTTTGCGTTAGCGACCCTTTAGGAGTCTTCATCGGCTGATCAACAGATTTGGGATCAGGGCCATTTTTCCGACGAGGAATATCATGGCCTTCATAGATCAACACTCGGCCATTATCTTCAATCCGATCCGCATACGGGGCATTGGGGCGGACGCTCATCAAAATAACGCTGTAAGTTTTTCCCAACTTGTAATTCATGCCCCGTTGCAAGTTAACGCCTTCGGCTGAGCACATTTCCAGATACGATATTACATCACCAACCTGAAACATAAGGGCTCCGAGTATTCAATGTGAGGCATCTAACAGAGGGCCGCTCACCCGCGAAGGGCAGCGCGGCGGTCGGACGAAGCAAAGTAGACGCTGAGGCTCAGACGAGGCAAGGCCGTCAAGCCCTTCGTCGGTGTGCAGCGGCGGGTTATGTGTACCTTTTTTGCTGCGTTAGTTCAGCTCAATGATCGGTGCCGCGTGAAGTCGAATGAGTTCAGGCCGACCTTGCGGTATGACGATAGTTTCCTCGGCATCATCTTGAAACTGTTGGCGAAGCTTGTACAGCACGTCAACTGCTCGCGAGCTACGGTTATTGTACATAAAATCTGCAAGCGCACCGTCTTCCGTATTCGTGAACTCGAAGTCTCCATACGTCCTCGGCAGCACCGAAAAGCACTTATCCGCGAGGGCAAATGCAGTGTGGAAAGCTTCTCCAAATTCGTAGTGATAGGGCACGCGACAAACTACCATCTCCCTTGCATCGTCCCACGCCGGCCTGAAGTAACTTTCATTACGGCGTATTCTTACTATACCGATGGTCACTCCAGCGGCTCGCTTCAGATCCTCGAGGTTCCACTTCACGGACACTGCATACCAGAAAGTGGACGACCTTTTGCGTACGAAGAGGTCCGTTTGCCAGAGGTCGGCAGCACCTGCGGGGAGAAAATCTCGGAAGGATGGCTGATTGAAAGCTGAGCGTGCTGTATCAAGGTGTCGGTCCAAGCGAATAGGACGTCCTCTACCAGGAGTCCACAGCTTCGCCTCTGGCCCCAATGCTTCGAGAGCTGACCGATGCACGTCACCGTGTTTCTCGCCTCCCCACAGCACGCAATCAATCTCATCCTCCCAACTTTCCTGAGGATTACACGCGGCGATTGCCTCATTGAGTAGGGAAAGTACTGTGTGGTTACCCTGGCGTACAGCTTCCAAGATCGAATACTCCCAGCAAACCCCATGCTTTCCGGAGTCCTTCCTGAACTTCTTGTTGTACAGGAAGGCAATATCGTTGACTCTCAAATCCTCTTTATCACGGCCGAGCTCAATGCAATCCTGGTCAGTCACTCTATTGATGAGCGCCTCTATGATTCCACAGAGCGCTGTCGCTTTGGCTTCGAAGCTACTTGTGTAGGGAGTAAGCTGCCGGAAGCCTGTTTCTACTAACTGCATTTGGTTGAGGTCGATTCTTCAGGACGAAACACGGCTCTCGGCCGGTACACATAACCTATTATTAACCCGCTCTGGGCCGTGTTACAACGCACCCCGTGGCCTTGTATCACCGGTCTAATCTATCGACAAAGCATCCTACAATCAAGCACTTACCTCTCGGTCCTGCTTGACAATATACCGCCACGGGCCATACAATACCAACATATCTCACACATATTACCATCAAGCACCATGAACCTGTCTTCCCCCCGGCTGCTGGATCCGGTTCGGTCCGTCTGCCGGATCCGGCACGACACCGGAGCACAGCCCGCTCACCCTCTCTGGTGCTTGTAGCACGTGATGCGGTGGGGCCGGTCGGCGTCGAGTCCGAGGCGCAGGGAGCCGGCTAAGATCGTCTTA
>RFGN01000604.1 GCA_003696645.1 Gammaproteobacteria bacterium
CTCATTCCCGGCCGTGGCTGGCAAATACTGGTAGTAGGTCTCACCCTGCTTGATCATCCCCAACCTTTTTCTGGCCTGTGCTTCCACTGCATCGGGGTTTTCCTTCAGGGCTGTAATGTCACGCATCAATTGACGATTCTTTTCCTCCTGGTTCTCGACCCTTCGTTGTTCCTCACGAACCTCGTGCTTGAGCCTCCAGTATCCAGGGAGATTACCATGCCCTACCCACAAGCGGTACTGTAGCAGGATCAGTACAATCAACAGGAAAAGTGATATAACAATCCTCACAGAGCCACTGGGGACCTCACTACTGGAAGGTAACTCGAATTATCTGCCATGCAGATGACTGAAGGCTTCAAGACCCGGATAAACCGCCTGGTCACCCAATGACTCTTCAATCCGTAACAGCTGATTATACTTGGCAATCCGATCAGAACGTGACATGGAACCGGTCTTGATCTGCCCGGCTCCCTGGCCGACGGCCAGATCGGCAATAAAGGCATCCTCAGTTTCCCCGGAACGATGTGAAATCACCGAGGCATAACCGGCTCCCCTTGCCATGGCGATGGCCTCAAGCGACTCAGTAAGCGTGCCAATCTGATTGACCTTGATCAGGATGGCATTGGCGGTATGGGTTTCGATGCCCTGTCGCAGAATCTCGGTATTGGTGACGAACAGATCGTCACCAACCAGTTGCACACGATCACCCAGCCGATCTGTCAGCAACTTCCAGCCAGACCAGTCGTCCTCGGCCATGCCATCTTCGATGGAGATGATCGGGTAATTGTCAGCCCATTCAGTCAGATAGTTGGCAAATTCCTCGGAGGTAAAGGCCTTGTTTTCGGAGGCTAGATGATACCTGCCATCCTTGTAGAATTCCGAGCTGGCGGGATCAAGCGCTATAAAGATATCCACCCCCGGACGATATCCGGCACGGTCAATGGCTTCCAGGATCACCTCAATGGCGGCCACATTGTTGGGCAGGTCAGGGGCAAAACCACCTTCATCCCCTACCGCTGTATTCATGCCCTGGGCATGCAAAACCTTCTTCAGGGTATGAAAGACCTCGGCCCCCATCTGAATGGCGTCGCTGAAGCTTTGTGCACCTGCCGGCATGATCATGAATTCCTGCATATCGACACTATTGTCGGCATGGGCACCACCATTGATGACGTTCATCATCGGTACTGGCAAACAGAATTCGGCCTCCGGAGTAGCCAGATGCCGGAAAAGGTCCGTCTTGTTGTGGTTTGCCACGGCCCGCGCATTGGCAAGTGAGACAGCAAGCAGCGCATTGGCACCCAGACGCGACTTGTTATCCGTTCCATCCAGGGCAATCATCATACGATCCAGGGCAGACTGATCCTGTGCATCCATGTTCAACAAGGCGCTGCGAATCTCTGTATTGACGTGACCGACGGCCTGCAGAACACCCTTTCCATAGAAGGCTGTTGGATCCTCATCACGCAGTTCAACCGCCTCTCTTACTCCGGTCGATGCCCCGGAGGGAACGGCCGCCCGCCCCATGGCACCAGAGGCCAGAATCACATCCGCCTCGACCGTTGGATTCCCCCTTGAATCAATGATTTGTCGTCCCTTGATTTCAACAATTCTTGTCACGATCTCTATTTCCTTTGAATTACCTGATTTATTCAGTTATCTCTGTTTCGAGCAGAGGCCCTTTCTTCACAGCCTGGTCCAATTCCTGCAATGTTTCCAACAGCGCGGGCATCAAGTTCATGGGCCATACGGTCGCTGCGTCACTCAATGCCTTTTCCGGATCGGGATGGGTTTCCATGAACACGCCTGCCACACCTGCAGCAATGGCTGCCCTTGCCAATACCGGGATATGATGTCGTTGGCCACCGGATCGATCCCCCTGTCCACCTGGAAGTTGCACCGAATGAGTCGCATCATAGATAACAGGACAACCTGTTGATCTCATTTCAGCCAACGAACGCATGTCGGACACCAGATTATTATAGCCGAAGCAGGTACCTCGTTCACATACCATGATCTGCCGATTCCCGGTACCTTGCGCCTTGTTGACCACATTCTGCATATCCCATGGTGCCAGAAATTGGCCCTTCTTGATATTGACCGGCCTGCCCTGGCGAGCCACATTGACAATAAAGTTGGTCTGGCGACACAGAAAGGCCGGGGTCTGCAGGATGTCCACTACCGACGCCACCTCACTCAATGGCGTATCTTCATGAACATCCGTCAGCACAGGGACACCAATCTGTTCCTTGACATCCTGCAGGATTTTCAGCCCCTTCTCGAGGCCGGGCCCTCTGAAACTCTCCGTGGATGAACGATTGGCCTTGTCAAACGAGGATTTATAGACAAAAGGTATGCCCAGCTTGTCTGCAAGCTCCTTGAGGAAACCGGCCGTATCCAGAGCCAACTGCCGGCTTTCAATGACACAGGGGCCGGCAATCAGAAAAAAAGGCTGTTCGAGCCCTACATCAAACCCACATATTTTCATATCGATACAACTTTTTCTTCATGTTTGATCGCAGCTTTCACAAACCCCTTGAAAAGCGGATGGCTGCGACGTGGTGTCGAGGTAAATTCCGGATGAAACTGGCAGGCAATAAAGCAG
>RFGN01000087.1 GCA_003696645.1 Gammaproteobacteria bacterium
CCGTTCAACCCTCCAGCTCCAAAGGCTTTATCCAGGTTAGTCCTCACGATTCTCGATATTTCCAGTTCACCAACGGAGATTACTTTCCCGCTCTGGGCTACAACATGAACTATCGGGAGATAGATTGGATCAATCCCTCCAACAATCTCTCCGATTTTCAGATCATGAAGGACAATGGCATCCAACTCGCTCGCACTTGGATATCGCAGTGGTCAATCTACGGTGCCGCTTGGTCTCCCTGGCGATCCAGAAATCCATTGCACCAAAGCCAAGAGCCAGACCCCCGAATTCGCCACAACCAATATCCCATCGAAGGCAGCACCTTTGAGTCCAAGTTTGGCCCAATCGGGGACTCCCAACACCAACTGTACCTTTGGCTATCTCACAACGAGACCGAATACGCTGGCGGCAATCAGTGGAACTACAATCCCTGCATGGTTTACGGCTGGGAAACTCCCTCCATACCTGTCAAACCCAACACCGCCTACCAAATTTCCGTCACTTACAAACAACAAGGTATCGGCAGCTCTCGCACTCACCCTCAAGATCCCCGGGGATTCGCCATCAAAACTGGCAACTGGATTGGCGTCACCACGGAAGCCAGCAGCCAAACCAGAACTTGCGAAAATCTCGGCACTGGTACTGTCATCGCCAGAGCCTCCTCAGTTGCAGATCAAATCAATCAATGGCAAACCCTCACTGGCGCCATCAATACGACCGCTTCCCAAAATTTCCTCGACTTCCTGTATCTTTCCCTCGAAAATGTGACTTCAGGCAATGTCTTCGTCAGCGATGTCTCCATTAGAGAATTAGTCAACGGCGCTCCCTCTGGACCCAATCTCTTCCCCAAACCCTCATCCGATTATCATACCTATATCGATCAACGCAATAGCTTTGCCCTCGACCAAATTCTCGACCAAGCCCGCAACTTCGATATTTATCTCAAACTAGTCATTACCGAAAAAAAAGATCACGCCCTCAACGCGTTCTCTGACGGCGGTCTACTAGCCAACACTGCCCCCCAATCCCAAAATCCTCCACTGATTTATGGGCGAAACCAAGATATGACAGCCTCCCGCTGGCTCCAGCGAGCATGGTGGAGATATCTCCAAGCTAGATGGGGCTATTCCCCCAACATCCACAGCTGGGAACTTCTCAACGAAGGTCCAGACAATAACAGCACCGGCCACTGGGATCTTACTGAAGAATTTGCAGAATACATCAAATGCGGCGTCTTCGGACAAGACGATATCTCCATTACCTCAAACTTTAAGTGCTCTCTCAATCATCCCAACTCACATCTGGTCACCACTTCATTTTTTAGCGGTTTCCCCTGGAATTTGTGGAACAATTTTAATGGCGCCGGGCGATTTAACGACATCGATTATGCAGACGTTCACAAATACATTGAAGCCGACTCCACTCCCTTCTTCGATGATGCTGCCGGCAACACCCTGGCAGAATCCGCCGCCTACTCCGCTCCTATGCCCATCATGCGAGGTGAGTTAGGCTGGCTTTTCGCCCCCCAACCAGACCTATTCAATCAAAATGCCTCCGATGGACTATGGCTCCACAACCTGATCTGGGCTGGCATGAACGCCGGCGGTCTGATCGAACACTATTGGGTGGGAGCTCCCACTCAAAATCACATCTACAGCTCCAATCATGATCATCGCCATCTATTCGGCGCCTATTACCGCTTCATTAAAGACATTCCCCTTCAGCTCGGAGGCTACATTGATGCCGCTCCCAATGTATCCAACCAGAACATTCGCGTTGTCGGCCAAAAGAATACCAGCCACAACCAAGCTCACCTTTGGATTCAAAATCTCAACCATACCTGGAGAAACATCTATAACGGCCACCAACCCTCCCCCCAGTCATCCACCATCGAAATCTCTGGATTCTCACCCCATCAAGACTTACTCGTCGAATGGTGGGATACCTATTCCGGCCAACCATCATCATCCCAGACCATATCCACCAATTCAAACGGCCTCCTCACTCTTACAGTCGATCATCTTACCACCGACACTGCCGTTAGAATTGGCGATTACTCCCACCCAACTTCCCCTCCATCACCTGCAGACTATATTGACTATCTTCAAGCCATCAACAATTTCCTCTCCATCTTCAACATCAATATCTTGATCAAATCTCTCTTTAGCTCAATCTAAATCATGTGTATTTTCCCCATCTCCTGCCTTTTATGATACAAATGAATATATAAGGATTTTATGCCCAAAGGCGCAATTTCAGGGATCATCAACATTGCATTTCTAGTCATATCTATAGGGACTGGAGTTTTTGTTGTCAGAGAAACTCAAAATATATCCAGTGAAGCCTCCGGCAACCTCACTACACTATCCCTAAATACCAACCAAACCAGCTTCGCTCCCGGCGATCGATTTGCCGTCTCTCTCAAACTCAACTCTGGATCCAATCCAGTCGGCTACGTTAAAACCTTGATCCACTACGACCCCCACAAGCTCAACGCCATCAGCATAGCTCCCGGTAGTTTCTTCGAAAATCAGACCATTTTAGAATCAAAAATCAACTCAAAAACTGGAGAAGTCTTGTTTGTGATAGAAAATGCTCCCGGTACTGTGCCAGTCTCCGGCAACGAAAACGTCGCCATCATCGTCTTTCAAACCCTCAACTCTGGCGAAGCTAGCATTGCCATCACTCCCTCTTCACACATCTCTATCAACAGCGGTCAACCCAACCAATTAACCTCATTCAACCAACTCGCCATCAACATCAAATAGATGTTGACTTTACCCATCGAGGTTATGGATACTAATAAAGTAGATAGGAATCCAAAGCATATGCCAACAAACAACAGCAACAACGGCCAATCTCCCCTTTCAGCAAGCCAAAGCTCTCCCGCTCCCGTTCACGCTGCTATGGCCAGCAACATCAACGCTCCCCAACCCCCTACCTCACCATCATTCTCACCCAAATTTTCCAGGTCGCAAAAAAATATTCTAGGAGGTGTGATCGCCCTAACCATCATTATTGGCGGAGCCGCTGCCGGATCCATCCTCGTCCAACGCAAAACCGAAGCCCCCAAAGCCAGCAGTAATCTAGTTGACATTGCTCTCAACGCCCCTTCCACCGCCAACCCCGGAGATTCAATCACTGTCGATGTCATCATCACCACTACCAACACTCTCTCTATGACTGCTGCCGATATCACTTTCGACTATGACACCAATGTTTTCACTCTAGACTCCATCTCAAATGGCAACGTTTTCCAAGCGACTCCGCAACAATATGCCACCAACGAAGACAGCACCCAACCTCTCAATGGCATCGAGCTTCTCAACAAACCTACTCAAGCTCGCTTTGCGGTCGGAGCCGTCTGCGATCAATGCTATCTCGGCTCCCCTGACAGCAATCACCCCGAAATTCTCGAATGTAATAGCAACATCACTCCCCAGTGCTACCCCAAAGTAGTCACCAACTCCACCGCCAACAACTTGCTTGCCCGAGCCACCTTTACCGTCAAACAAAACGCCCCATCGGGCAACACCACCATCAACCTCGCCAACGCTCAAGTCGCCGCTCTTAGCCAAGACAGCAACAACGCCATCGGAGATGTCTCCGCCGCAACCGTCGAAATCGCCAGCAACAACTCCAATCCCATTCAAGCTTGTGATTACAACCTCAACTCAGATTCAGCCGTCAACATCATCGACGTCTCTATGGTGGCTGCAGATTTTGGCAAATCAGCCTCAAGCAGTAACTACGACTTCAACAGCGACGGCACAGTTAACATCATTGATGTTTCAATGGTAGCTAGTTATTTTGGCACAAGTTGCGCCAACTAAAGGAGTTTACATGAACTACAAACAATCATTTAAAGCCAGTTTATCCGCCCTAGCTTTCTTATTATCCGCTTCTCCAGCATTTGCCGGCACAATATCTATCAGTCCTTCCTCTAGTTCGCTTAGCCCCAACGATACCCAGGATTACACCGTCATGCTGGACTCAGCCACCGACGTCTGCTCTTATGAGCTTCACCTCAGCTATGATCCAGCAGTCATCAGCGTCCAAACCGTTTCCACCACCAACAACATCTTCGACGGTGTATTTAATACTTTCGACATCGTCGAATACAGCAATCCCGGGGAAATTGTCATTAGCCAAGCCAGGCTTGGCAGTTCGGCTTGCCCCAACGCCAACAACTCCACTTTAGCTGTTATCAGCGCAGTAGCTGTGGCTGACGGACTTACTAGTTTGGATTTTTCTCAAAATCCCTTTACCGCTAATTCCAGCTTTACCCAAACCAGCCACACCCCAGCACCTGCCAATATCATTGTCAGCACAACTGGCAACAGTTTACCCGCATGCCCCACCGATAACTCAAGATGCTCCAGCACCAACATCACTGGAGCTACGGAGTGCGAAAACATATCTGGCACTACTTCCTACTGCTGCCAATCTGGACAAGTTCCCAACGCCGAAAATACTGCTTGTGTCGATTCCAACAATGGAGGTAGCAACCTCACCGCTTGCTCTGACATCAATCCAGATGCCTCCGCATGCCAAACCAACCCATTCACCGGATCAGTCCACTGTCAAACCAATAACGTTGAGCAATATTGCTGCCCTATCGGCCAAGAGCCTAATGCTGAAGGCGACGCTTGTGTTGACATCAACAACGGCGGCGGTAATCAAACCAACGATGCCGATTTAACCGTTAAATTCCGCCTGCAGGGGATCACCTCAGCCGTAAATTCGCAAGACGTTTACCTCACTCTCAAAGATGATGTGCCTGTAGTCAAAACTGGTCAGGCCAATCCTGGCGCTATCATTTCCACCGCCACCGCCACCGCCACTCCAGACTCTCGCGGTGTCCATACCGCCACCTTCAACGGTCTCCCAACCGGAACCTACAAGCTCTGTCTCAAGGCCAAATCTCATCTTCAAAAATGCTTTAATTCGGTCAGTCTCTCTAGTGGCGCCAATAGCATGGATTTCTCCACCGAGCCAGCCTCGGAGCTAGTTGCTGGCGATGTAGCCGGCATTGGCAATAACAATCAAACTCAAGACAACATCATCAGCGCTGAAGACATCGCCACTGTTAACGCAGCCTTTACCGACTTCGTAGTCGAAGGTGTCGCTGGCATCAAAGCCGACATTAACAATGACGGCCGCATCACTATCGACGACCTCGCCTTAAGCATTCTCAATTATGGATATTTTCAAATCCCCGGAGATGAATAGAACATGTCTGCCCATAAAAAAACTCTAACCACTCTGAGTATTATTGTCCTGGCCATCATCGCCTTGTTAACTGCCAGATACGCCATTCTCCAAACGCAAACCCCCAAACTCGCCGACAGTAAAGCCCCCTCAAACCCAGCCGTTCAATCAGGCATCAGACTTGAACTGGAAGCCATACCTGACAAAGGCGGTCTCAACTTATATCTTAATCCCGGCTCCAATACTTACGAACTCTCAACATTCACTGCTCAAATAACCTTCTCTGCCCCCACAACTACACTAGTTACCACCCAATCATCGCCAGAGTTTAGTCCCGAATTTGATACCAGCAGCAACTGGAAATTCCCTTTCGCTAGTTTTGAAAAAGATGGCGACAACCTCATTTTCAACCTCTCAGCCCTCAACGCCGCGCCTATGCCATACACTCTCCACGAAAAAGTCAAAATCGCCACACTACCAATCTCAGTTCTATCAGACAATAGCATAGTTAATGTATCCGCCAACCCAACTCTCACTCAGGCCTTCACCAAATCCAATACAAAAATACCCTTAAAACTATCAAATTTAACGGTTAGGATAAACTAATGAACAACAAAGTATTGTACTCGCTCTTAGCAATCATTGTACTAGTTGCCGGCGCAGCCACTGGCGTAATTCTCGTCCAGCAAAATCAAACCAACGCGCCCAAAGCCACAGTCCCTGACGGTATCGCCACCATCCAACTAGATCCCGCCACCAAGCTCGACCTCTCCGTTGGAGACACCTTTAGCGTGGATATTCCCTTCACCACTAGCGGCATTGCCATATCCGGAGCCACAGTTAAGCTTGAATATCAATACGACAGCTCTTCCTCCCAGCCTCCCATCGCCGTTACTGACGTCGTTCCCAACACCAGCCTCGTCAACGACCATCAATGGCGCTACACAACCACAGACTATTCTGCTTCAAACGGCACTGCCACCATCTCCATCATCGCTATTGACACATCTATCGATGGCTACACTGCCAGCGGTGATACCAATTTAGCCACTATCAACTTTATCGTCAGGTCCGCTGGCACAGTCGCGCTCTCATTCGATCTTACCGAAACCAAAATTACCGCTAAATCAACCGGAGACGACTTACTTGCTCCCCCAGCAAATCCAGCCGGCACATATTCCTCCACTTCAACTTCCAATGATGACAATGTCACCCCCACCCCCAC
>RFGN01000088.1 GCA_003696645.1 Gammaproteobacteria bacterium
AATCCTGATAGACCAGTTCAAACTGTTTGGCCATATCATCGGGGAACAGATGGAACACCCCCGCCTCCAGGGCTTCAACAATCCCTTCGGCAATGATTTCCGGCGAAGCAGCGCCTTCGTCGAATCCCGCTTCGGCAGCCATATCCGTCATCACAGGACCGGGGTGGACGCTGAGTACTGCAATGCCCTTTTCTTTCCACTGCCAATAGAGCCCCTGCGTCAGCGAATAGGAAGCGGCTTTCGAAGCGGAATAGGTGGAGAGGGGCAGGAAGTTTTTTAGCGAGCCCACGGAATTAAGCTGCACAAACGCACCTTTGTTTCTTTCCAGTGTATCCGCAAAGGCGTTTGCCATTCGCAGCAAGCCAAACACATTCACATCCAGCTCTTTTGCCAGTGCCTGCTCAGCTAGATCAGAAACCGGCAGCGATGGCACCAGCACACCTGCATTGTTGACGATGATTTCAACATCCCCGGTCGCTTCCGCCAGCCTCTTGATCGAATCCGCATCGGATAGGTTGGCCTGAATCGTCGCTACCTTGCTGCCATACTTCGTTTCCAACTCCCGGGTGGATTCAGGATTGCGCACCGCCAGATATACTTTCCCGGCACCTCTGGCGAGAAATGTTTCGACAATGGCTTTACCGATTCCGCGATTCGCGCCGGTAACCAGCGCCACTTTGTTTTTCATTGCAATACCCATCATGTATCTCCTTCTGATTTGTTGTTTTTGAGTGTTTTCAACGACGCAAGGACATCCGCCGGTTCCGTGCGGACCGTGTAATCCGCATTCACGCCTGCCAACACAATCGTGCCATCCGTATCGATGACAAAGGTGGCGGCCAGCGGTAAATCGTATTGCCCTTCTCCATTATGTTTTTCCAGATCAATCCCGAAACCCTTATAGATCGAACGAATAGCTTCGGAGACGGTGAACACAATGCCGATTTCACGGCCATAATCGGAGTTGCGATCCGTCAGCACTTCAAATGCTAGTTCGTTGCGTTCGGCCGTTGTGAGCGATTCGTCCGGCAGCTCCGGGGTGATGGCCACCAATGTGGCTCCGTTTGCCTTGATCTCAGGCAGGATGGCCTGATAAGCCCGCAATTCGAGATTGCAATACGGGCACCATCCGCCCCGGTAGAAACTGATGACGACCGGCCCCTGTTTTCGCAACGCTGCCAGCGACACGACTTCGCCCTTATGGTTCTGCAGCGAAAAGTCTTTCAGACGGTCTCCCAGCTGCGGCGCAGCTTCGATGATGCCTGATTTCGCCAGTGCATCCAGATCGTCCAATTGCGTTGCTTTTATATCGTCCGAAACTCGCGAGCGACTTTCATTTCTCAGCTTCGATAATTGTTCCTGAAGGCCCATGATGACTGTCTCCTGTCATAGAAATATGATGTTGAACGT
>RFGN01000089.1 GCA_003696645.1 Gammaproteobacteria bacterium
CTTGCTGGACAAGGCCCCCGGAGTGAAGGTGATCGATGAAAGGGTCGATGGGGGGTATCCTACAGCATTGGCCGAGGCTGCTGGCAGGGACGAGGTCTTTGTAGGACGTATCCGGGAGGATATCTCTCATCCCAGAGGACTGGATCTGTGGGTGGTTGCCGATAATGTCAGAAAAGGAGCTGCACTGAACAGTGTTCAGATTGCCGAGTATCTTGCAAGGGATTATTTATAAGCTTTGAAATGAAACGGGTCGATCTATGAGGATACGCAACAGGCTTGACGGTTTGGGGGCAGTGAGCATCATGACATTGATGGTCATGATGCTGATCGCTTTTCGGGCAAATGCGTTGGGAGTGGGGGATGCCAATGTGCTGACCAGCCTTGGTCAGTCCCTTCGGGCGGAGGTCCCTGTTTTTGCCGGTAATCCTGAACAGGCCAAGCAGCTCAAGGTACGACTGGCCTCCACCCAGGATTTCGAAAAGGTTGGACTACGCAAGACTCGTCAGACCGAACAACTATCTTTCTCTGTGCAGCAGCGTGACGATGGTTCTCCCTATATCCTTATCCTGTCACCGGAACCAATCGAGGATCCAGTGGTGGATTTCCTCGTCGAGTTGGAATGGCCTGAAGGAAGATTGCTGAAGCAATATACCCTGTTTCTCGATCCCCCTATCTTTGATCGTGATCCCACGGCGTCAAAAAACCGCTCAAGAGAGTTCCAGCCTGTTGTTGAAGATCAGGGAGTATTGGATACATTGCTGCCCGAGGTGGCCATCACGACTGAATCCGAACCTGCGTCATTGCCGCCCGGACAGGAAGAACAGGAACCGTCTCAATCCGGCACAGCCCAATCACAGGATGCGGATCTGACACCAGAGCAGATTGCCGAACTGATGGCCCTTGAACCCGAGCCGGAGATACAGCCTCAGAGCAAGGAAGGTGAAGAAACCACACAGCCCAAAGCCGAGGTGACAGAACCGCTCAAGATTGAAGCCAGAGATGCTGTTTCTGACAGTAGCCAAATGCAACAATCTCAGTCGGCATCACACCAGATCATTGCCGCCAAGCCTGAGGCTCCTGTTCCTGAGGTGTCCGATGAGGCTACACAAGACGAACAATCTGCACCAGAAGACGAACTCTCCCCTGCCGAAGTGGCAGCGCTGATGGCCCTTGAACCCGAACCGGAACCAGCAAAAACGGTCAGGCGCGTTGTCGCGGCTCCAGAACCCATTCCAGTGATTGAATCGCAGCCTGAACCGGCATTTGAACCGGGCACATTGAATGAACTGGGCAAGGTGCGCTCTGGAGATTCTCTGTGGAAGATTGCCGATAGAGCCAGAAGGGATGACAGTGTCACGACCCAACAGGTGATGCTGGCCATTCTTCAAGCGAATCCACAGGCGTTTTCCAGCAACAATGTCAATACACTTAAAGCGGGCGTCCAGCTCAACACACCTACGGCAGCAATGGTGAATTCGCTGACGGCTCAAGAGGCAATTCAGGAGTTGAACAGGCAAAATGAGGCCTGGAACGAGCATCTGAAGGAAGTTCGAAAACGTAAACAGGCAGCCAACAAACCTGATAAAAAGGCGGTGGTTGCTGATACCAAGATCTCGGGACCAAGACTCAAGCTGGTTGTTCCCGACGCCACTGAAAAGGGAGTGGGCGCCGAGCAGGCACTGTCCGACCAGGGTGGAAGCGATACCCTATCGGAACAGGGACAACAGCTTTCTGCCGTCACGGGCGGGGGTGATGCTATCGAGACCCGTGAAGAATCCGCCGGGACTGTGGCCAGCGATGCCGATATTCAGGAGAATACCGAGAAACTCAAGAAGGATGTTCTTGGGCTTGAGCAGGAACGCGATAAGAAGACGGCCAATACTCTGGAAGTGAAGTCTGAAGAATTTGCCTCTTTTCAGGATGTCGCTGATTCCGAGAATGCCTCGCACGACTGGCGCACCATTCTCATGGAAAACCTGTGGATATGGCTTTCCCTCTTTCTGGTTGTCTTGATAATCTTTGCCTTTATCTCGAAACGAGTGGCCAAGCGGAAATATGCATCGGAGCATTCTGATTTCTTTACCCAGCCCTCTGCGGAGAGACACGTGGAAAACAAACCGGCATCCTTTTCTGATGAGCCACCTTCGCCCTCCAAGAACGATCCAGCTCCTGCAGTTGAAGACAGAACGCATGAAGACATGGAGACTGTCTTGCAGGCTGCCGATGCGGCCATCGCCGAAGGTGATACTGAACGGGCAATTGAAAAGTTGATGGATGTCTTGTATGAACAACCTCATCAACTGGATATCAGATTGAAGCTTGCTGAAGTCTATTTCCTGACATCCAATATTGATGCCTTCATTGATCAGGCCAAGCTTCTATATATGGAAACCGGGGGTGGCAAGGGTAAAACTTGGGAACGGGTTCATGAAATGGGGCTTCAGGTGGCTCCTGAACATCGGTTGTTCAGACAGGACGATCGCCATGATCAACCCAGCATTGTAGACTGGAATCAGAATGAAGATCGACCAATATCGACTTCCTCAGAAGATGAGGAAGGCCTGGTTGAAGCGTTACAGGACCTCGATGTGGAACCTGATGACCTGCTTGCTGCCAACCTTTCTCGAGACGAGCCTGACGAAGAACGGATCAAGGCTGAAAAGGCGGCCCGAGAGGCCGAAATGATTGCCGAGATTCAGCAGGATCTGGCCTTGATGACTGGTGAAGCCGATCATGAAAGCCCGATAAAGGACGCTGACAATGATGTTGACATTGAAATCGAGGAAGAACCCTACCTTGATCCTGAAGGGCAGGATACAGTGGCCAAATCTCCTTTGGATAAACGTCCGAATGAACCGATGGAGCATGATGAAGAAGGGCTGGAATTTGATGATCTCGAAACCAAGCTGGATGTCGCCAGGGTATACATGGATATGGGAAGTGAAAAGGAGGCCAAAAAGCTTCTCAATGAGCTCCTCAATGATGACAACGCCAGTGGCTCTGTTCGGGAACAGGCAGAGTTGATGCTGAAGAAGATCGGATAGCATTATTGCTCTTAAAGTCTTGCATCCTGCAATCAGGATACTCGTAGTTCTGATACTCTTGATATCGATCTCGACCGGTAGTCGAGATCATGTCTGGATATTCGCCGCGATTGTCATGACGGCCTATCTTTCCCTTCTTCTCAAAGGGCAGACTGAACTGCTTGGAGCAGGACTGAAAACACTTTTTTTCATGCGTTGGTTTTTCCTTTCCCTCATCCTCGTATACGGTTGGCTTGGCTCTGATGCTGCGACAATACAATACTGGTGGCAACCGGATACTGCGGGACTCGTATCGGCCTGCTATCAGATTACGGTTATCAGCCTGTTCGTTCTGATTGTCAATCTCCTGATTCGTCTTACACAGAGAAATGAATTGATCGAAGGGCTTTATTGCCTGACGATTCCGTTCAGTTATGTGGGTATGGATCCTCGAAGATTTATTCTGAGGATCATATTGGTATTGCAACATCTGGATGCATCCCTCTTGTCCCTCAAACTCATGAGAAAGACCATTGTTTCGTGTAATTGGCTGGATCAGGTAGTAGACGCAGGGGTCAAGAGTTATCAGGAAACCGTTTCTCATGTGGATGACCAGCCTTGCCGGCACCTCAGTATCGATTTGACTTTTCCTCAATGGTGGCAGTGGTTGCTTCCTCTCTTTCTGGGCCTTGTTGTGATATCCCTGTAATGAGATCTGGCACCCTGATCTTGCTTCACGGATGGGCGCAACATGCTGGAGTATGGGACATTGTCCGGGACAGGTTTTCTGGCCTGGGATATCGAATTTACAGCCCTGACCTGCCAGGACATGGACAGTCTGAAATACCTTTTCCTCCAAGGCTGCATGAGCTGCGTGACTGGATGGAACAATTGCTTTCCCGGCATGAGCAGGTATTTTTGCTTGGATGGTCGTTGGGTGGTGTGATTGCAACCTACATGATGACACAGTTTCCTGCTAAGGTATCAGGCCTGATTACCGTGGGAACTCTACCCAATATGAAAGATGCCATGCCAGAATCAGCACGACAATCATTCAGGATGCTATTGCATCAGGACGCGTTCAGGGCTGTTCAACGGCTCACTGCCTTGATGGCGCTGGGAGATTGCTGCAGTAAAGATATCCGCTCCTATTTCAGGAAGTCCTTCCAGAATCGGTCTCCTGCAGCGGTATCCACATTATGCAATGGATATGATATGTTGATGAATGCCGATCTGGAAAGCTCAATGCATCAAATTAAAAAGCCTTGTCTTCTGCTGTCGGGAGAGCGTGACTACTTCATTCCTGAAGAGGCATGGCAGGCTTGTCAGAAACGCATGCCTGCGGTCCATTTTCAGCGTATCAGGGATACCGGGCATGCACCTTTTGTTTCCAGACCGGAGGACTTTGTAAGGCGGGTGGAACAATTTATCAGGGACACGCAATAAATGGACTCTCAATCAGGATTTCTTCTTGAAAGATCGTTGGTAAAACGGTCGTTCAATCAGGCTGCCGAAACCTATGATGAGGTGGCTGTACTCCAACGGGAGGTTGGACAAAGACTGATTGAGCGCCTGGACTATATTCGCATGAAACCACAGATTCTGGTTGATCTGGGATGTGGCACCGGAGAAGGAATAAAACTTCTCAAACAGCGTTATTCTGGAGCTGAAGTTCTGGGCATCGACATGGCACATGCCATGTTGAAGGTCTCAAAGAAAAAGTGGCCACGCTGGTCACTTGCAAGCAAGCCGAAGCTTGTTTGTGCCGATGTGGAGCAACTTCCACTGGCGGAGCAGAGTGTGGACATGATTGTCTCCAATCTCACCTTTCAATGGCTCAATGGCATCGATATGGTGTTGCAAGAATGTCGCCGGATTCTGAGGCCAGGTGGTTTGTTGATGTTTACAACCTTTGGGCCGGATACCCTAAAGGAAATGCGTGAATGTTGGCATCAGCTTGATCCTGATGGTGTCCACGTCAATCGATTTCTTGATTTGCATGATATCGGGGATGCCCTGCTGGCAAATCGATTTATGGATCCGGTGATGGACATGGAAATGTTTACTCTGACCTATTCCGATGTCAGAAAGATGATGCAGGAGCTCAAGGCATTGGGGGCGCACAATGTCAATCGTGGCAGATCTGCTGGACTGACGGGAAAAAACCGCCTTCAATCATTGGTCAGTGCCTATGAAAAATTTCGCAATGCGGGGCGTCTGCCCGCCACATACGAGGTAATCTACGGACATGCCTGGATACCCGAGCAGGCATCGGTTCTTACCAACGAGGGGATGCGCGAAACCCGCGTGCCGCTGACAGCCATCCAGAAGACTTCATAGATCATGGCCGACTTTTTTGTGGCCGGATGTGATACCGGGGTAGGCAAGACACTTGTCAGTTGCATGATTCTGCATGCATTGAACCAGAGAGGAATGCCGGCATTTGGGATGAAACCGGTGGCAACCGGATGTCAGGTCATCAAGGGGAAAACCAGGAATCAGGATGCCATGGCATTACAGCGTTTTTCCTCCTGGCCGGTGCCGTATGAATGGGTCAATCATTATGCCTTTGCGCCTCCGGTCGCCCCTTCCATCGCGGCCAAACAATCCGATGTAAGGGTTGAGATGCATGTTATCCGGGCTGATTTCTGTCGCCTCAGGGCAAACGGAGGTCATGTTGTGGTCGAAAGTGCTGGCGGCTGGTATACCCCCATATCCGATGAGCAATATATGAAGGATATCGCCCTGGCGCTTGATATCCCCGTGATTCTCGTGGTGCCATTAAAATTGGGTTGCCTGAATCAGGCCATGCTGACTAGTCGAGCCATCAGACAGGATGGTGGACGTCTGGTAGGCTGGGTTGCCAATCAGATGGCCACCGATCTCGATCATGTAGAGGAACAGATTGGCATGCTTGATCGTTGTCTGAATATTCCAAGGATTGCCAGTGTTCCGGTTTTGTCTGAATTGAGCGACGATACTATCGTCTCCATGGCAAACCGGGATCTTGGACCAGACACGGCATTCGGACAATTATTGGGTCCGGTCCTTTGATAATCATGCCACCCGGAGTCAGAAATTGATGCTGTCCCACTGACGTGTTCCGCCAGCGATGGTCAGGGTGACACGGTTGGGCAGACAGGCAGCAAAGGCACCTGTTCTGTGTTGCCAGCCCATATGGATACACTGTTTTCCTTGACAGGGTGACGCAACAAAACGGGCCTGATGGTCCTTGACCTCGATCAGGCTCTCGCCTAGTCTGCCATGTATGGCATAGCGACCAGGTCTGTCCAGAGACAGAGTTCTGACATGCTTTCCATTGACTTCGATTTCGGCATATTCTGCTGAGGCAGAGGACTCTGAACCCCATAGGAGCACATAGGCCAAAATCAGTCCTGCCATGATGAATCCCGACAGAATCTTGTCCGCAGTGGTCAGCAGGCCCAGATTCATGGTGCAATGATTTCCGGCTTGGACACCTGTTTCAAAAATCTTACGCGTTTCTGCATGGTGGGTGTCAGGATAACATGATTGTCGTGATCAATGAGCATCACGGATTGGGCATGCATGGCATTTGCCACGGTTCTCCAATGTGCCTTGCCTGCCACCATCAGGGCGGTTGCCAGGGCATCAGCATCGGTGGCATTGTCATAGATGACTGTGACGGAGGTGAAATCCCGGCTTGGATATCCCGTTCGAGGATCGAGAATATGATGGTAGCGTTTTCCTTGATAGATGTAATAGCGTTCATAGTCCCCGGAGGTGAACACGCTTTCATCTTGACGGGTTTCTATGGCCGCAAGGATCCCTCCGCCGTTCAGATTTCCTTTCCCCGGGTTGCGCGGGTCACGGACACCGATCCGCCAGGGGCGATGGCCATGGGTTCCAATGGCTCGCAAATCACCGCCTGCATTGATGATGGCATTGCGTATCCCGACCTGTTTCAGTTTTTCCATGGCCAGATCGACCGCATAGCCCTTGGCGAAGGCACCGAAATCCAACCTGATGTTTTTGTTGAGGGTTGAGATTGTGTTGCCATGGATGTCCAGGTCACGGATAGAGGCATATGATGACAGTATCGCTTTAATGGCCTTTTCATCAGGCGGGGGGCCCGTAGGCAGATCATCCTGTTGAAACCCCCATAGCAGACTGAGTGCTCCTGTAGCAGGATCAAAATAGCCATTGGTGATGACAGAAAGGTCCTTTGCCCGTCGAATCAGTGAAAGTTGTTGCGAAGTAACGCTAATGCTCCGGTCATTTGCCAGAGACTGATTGATCCGGGTAAGTAGAGAAGGCCGCCATGCATGCCAGGTGGCATTGATTTCATGCATGGTCTGTTCGACCAGGTGGAAGCCTTTTTCAGCAGTTTCCTTGTCTTCCCCCCAGATTGCAATATCTACGAGGGTTCCCATGACCATGAAGCGGGTGCTGGCAGCTTCGCGATCTGTGTCTGAACACCCGGTGACAAGAAGCAGGGCAACCAGGCTCAGGAGAATGCTATTCCAGAATGGCATCAAGGATTTGACCGCTGATATTGGTATGGTACTGCTTTTCGAGCTCCCGTACACAGGTAGGGCTGGTAATATTGATCTCGGTCAGGTAATCACCAATCACGTCTATGCCAGCAAACAGGATCCCCCGACTTTTGAGAGCGGGTCCCACAGTATGACAGATGGAATGGTCGCGTTCGCTGAGTGGCTGTCCAATCCCCCGTCCACCTGATGCCAGATTGGCGCGTATCTCTCCCTTTGCAGGGAGTCTGGCAAGGGCGTAAGGATAAGGTTCACCCTTTATCATGAGGATGCGTTTGTCGCCATCTCGAATCTCCGGTATGAAGCGCTGGGCAACGATGGATCTTGTACCATCACCGGTCAGAGTCTCCATGATGACCTTGAGATTGGCATCTTCCGGACGAATATGAAAGACCGATGTTCCACCCATGCCGTGAAGGGGCTTGAGAATGATATCGCCATGCTTTTTGGCAAAGGCCATGATCAGATCATGACTGGAAGTGATCAGGGTGGGGGGCTGGAATTGCGGAAAGTCGGTTGCGAACAATTTTTCATTGAGATCACGGAGGCTTCTTGGGTCATTGATAACAGGTGTTCCTTCTCGTTGAGCGCGTTCCAACAGGTGAGTGGCTATGGTATAGGCCGCATCAACGGGAGGATCCTTGCGCATGAGGATGACATCCAGGTCGGACAATGCCTTGTTTTCGGAGGATTCCAACGTAAACCATTGATGAATGTCGTCCTTGACCCGTGTCTCTTGCATGATGGCACTGACATCACCCTGCTCACTCAGGAATAAATGATGCGGTTGCATGGTAAAGATACGATACCCACGCTTCTGTGCCTCAAGCATCAAGGCCAGGGTAGTATCCTTTTTGGGATTGATGGACGCTATCGGGTCCATGACAAAGCCAATACACAGCCTTTTCATCATTGACTGACTTCCTGCATTTCCCTTGCAGCCGCGACAAGTGCGAGTCTTGCCATGACGCCATAGGTATAGAAGCGGTTTGGAGGCGCATCCGGTGATGTATCGGGTTCCGGGGCAATACATGCCCGGGTAAAGGCAAGGGGTTCGAAGTGCATGCCGGGGGCATTGAGGTTTTCATTTGGCCCCCTATCCTTGTGGATACGGTAAAAGCCGCCAACAACAAAATGATTGAGCATATAGACTACCGGTTCGGCTACGGATTGTTCCGCAGACACTGATTCAAAGGTATAGACACCCTCCTGCAGGATCACCCGGGTGACATGCTGTCCCCCCTTGCTGGCGGCCATCCTTGTTCGTTGTTTGCGATTGAGTGTCTTGATATCATCGGTGGAATGGGCAATCATGACACCCATTCCATAAGTACCGGAATCGGCCTTGATGACGACGAATGGTTCTTGATCAATCCGGTATTCCGCGTATTTCTTCCGAATCTCTTCCAGCAGGGCAGCGACATTCTTTTCAAGGCACTCCACGCCAGTACGGTTCATGAAATCGATCTTTCCACATTGCCGATGCAATGGAGAGATCAGCCAGGGATCAAGTGAAAACGCCTGGGAAAATTCCTCTGCAACAGCATGGTACTGTTCAAAATGGGCCGATTTGGATCGGTTCCACCAGCCGAGCTGTTTGGACGGTGTGATGGGTTGAGTAATGCCTTTGATGAGGTCAGGAATACCTTCTGTCAGATCATTATTGAGTATGATCAGGTCCGGCATAAAATTTTCGATATGAACTCGTTCTTCAGTTCTGAGCAGGGGATGGAGGGTGATGCGCTTATCCGGGTTGATCGGGATTTCCATGGGATGTTCAAGGTCGGGTAGCAGGGATCCGATCCGTACATCACAACCTGCCTTGGTCAGGATATCAACGAGGGCGGCCAGACTTGCAAAGTAGGCCCGGTTTCGTGTGTGATTTTCAGGGATAATCAGCACTTTCTCCGACGCTTCGTATCGATCCAGTGCGGATTGGGTGGCCTGGATACACAAGGGCATGGATTCCGGGTTGAGATTATTGAAACCAGCAGGAAACAGGTTGGTATCCACCGGTGCGATCTTGAATCCGGCGTTACGCAGATCGACAGATGAATAGAAGGGAGCCGGCGTTTGTTTCCATTGCTGGGCAAACCATGCCTCGATTCTGGACTGATTGTCCAGGATATGCCTTTCAATATCCTGCAGGGGGCCGGTCAGGGCGGTCTGCAGGTGCGGGATAATATTATGGGCAGGTTGCATCATGGAGTTCGACTTCCTTATATAATGAACGACGTTGTTTCAGGAGTAATAAAAGTAATGATAGGGTTTAGTTGGAATCTGGATAGCTGCAACATGGGCTATTCTATAATGGGTCGGAAAAAATCACCATGACATACGTATTCGTGTGTTCGGCACCCTTGCCAGGATTTTTTGACAAAATTCGCTTGCTGCTGTCATGCAGTGGAATTCAACAGGTCTTTGACATACCCCGAATGGCATGAAAAAAAGACGTACCTCCCTGGTAAGGTTTCTATTTTTCTGCTGCTGGAAAGGTTTTACCGCATTGGTTGTCCTGTCCGGTTTGGGGGTTTTTCTGTTCTGGATGGGCTTTTCACGTGTAGGAGATTTCCGTGATACGGTCGAGAGTCGTGCCAGTCATCTGCTTCATTTGCCTGTCAGGATCGGAACGATGTATACCGGATGGCATGGCCTTCATCCCTACGTAGGTCTTCAGGAGATACGCATTCTCTCAAAGGATGAGAAGCAGATATTGTTTCAGTTGGGAGAGGCGGAAGTTGAACTGGATTTATTGGAATCTTTGCGTCGCCAACAGTTTACTCATGGACATATCAGTCTGATCGGGTTGTCCCTGGAAATGACGCGAAAAGCCAATGGCAGCGTAGCGCTCTTTACCAACAAAAATGCCTCTACCGAGAAATCGGCCTCTCCAGACCTGAAATGGCTGGGAGTGCTGGGGCAACAGAAGGTTGGAGTGAAATCCGCGACACTGCTGATTCATGATGCCATCTCCCGGAACGATTATGCCTTCAGAAATATTGAGGCAGAACTCAAACTGACCCCTTCTGCAGTGCAAGTCAAGGGATTTTCTGAACTGCCAGAAATGCTCGGAAGCAATTCCACCTTTTTCATTGATCTGAAAGGGGATATGAAACGGGCTGAAACACTTGATGGTCGGATCTATATCAAGGGTCGAAGATTGCAGCGACAGGGGTGGGCGAGACTGTTTCCAGAACAAATGGGCCCGATCCCGGATGGTCTGTATACGGCCGAGATATGGCTTGATCTGAAACAGATGAAAATAGAAAATGCCATGGGAAAGCTGCAGGTTTCCGGTCTCGGCAGGCGGAATGAGCTTGAAAAGTACCGAATATCCACACAGTTTGACTGGGAGCCCTCTGACCATAAACAGGTCTTGCATATCAAGAACCTTGTTGTGGACAATGGCCGACAAAGATGGCCGTCGACTAACGCCAGGGTCGAGGTTATCTCGACCCAGGAAGGTAAGGAGGTCGAGATCGGTACCAGCTTTCTGAGGCTGGAGGATATCGATTTCATTCTTCAGAATCTTCCATCTTTTAAACTTCCTGAACACTTGCAGAATCATCATCTTAAGGGTGATCTGTCACGGGTCTATACACGTTTTGTAGTACCGGTCATTCCCGGGAGAAAGGCTACAAAATTTCTGGCCCAGGCGGAATTTTCCCATTTAGGCATCGATTCTTCGCATTCCGGAAGATTTCCGCAGATCAGAAATCTTCAGGGAAGATTCAATATCGACCAGTCAGGCGGACAGGTTTTTATAGACAGCCGATCCTCGGAAGTCGAGTATTCCGGTGTATTCAATAAAATGATTCCGGTTGACCGGCTCAAGGCACATCTCGAACTTGAACTGGGAGAGGATTCATGGGTGATCGAGGGCAAAAAGATAGAGCTCATCACTCCAGCTATTCAGGCCGTGGGGGACTTCAGTCTCAGGTCTTCAAAATTGAACAATGGCCCTTATCTGGATCTCGCCATGCATGTTGGAAAGGGGCGCATTGATCAGGTTTCCGATTACCTGCCCACAGGAGTCATGAAGCCCAAGCTGTCAAAATGGCTGACCGAGGCACTCAGGGGAGGGCAGGTCATCCATGGAAATGTGGTATTTCGTGGGTTGATCAGGGACTTTCCTTTTAAAAACAAACAGGGAAGATTTGGAATCCTGCTGCAACTCAAGGATGGTGTGTTGAAGTATGCCAAGGGTTGGCCGACCTTGCAGGGGCTTGAGGGCAATATACTGATAGATGGCGTTGTATTCAGCGCTGAGATGGATGGTCAGGTATTGCATTCCCGGTTACATGATGTCCATTTGGATATCGCTGATCTGACCTCCAGAAAGGTTGAGCTGAAGATCAATGGACGAGCAGAAGGCCTGGCCCAGGACGGACTGGATCATTTAACCAAGACACCTCTCAGGGCAAAGATGGGTCCAATGGTTGAACAATTGGCATTTGAGCGGGGTAGTATGCGCCTGGATTTGTCACTGGATTACCCCCTTTACAAGGGTGGTCAGGTCAGGATTGCAGGGAACTGCCGCGTCAATAATGGCCGGCTTCGTGTGGAGTCAGGGGAACAGCCTCTTCTATTTGACAAAACCTCTGGTGTCCTGAGTTTTAC
>RFGN01000605.1 GCA_003696645.1 Gammaproteobacteria bacterium
ACTGAATACACTGGGAAAAGAAATCCCGCTTAAATTCGACCGCTGTTACGAACTACCTGGGGGTGAATTCCTACCCAATTCCGAAGAAATCGACATGATACACAGTCTCGACGACTTTAGACAGCACCTCAGAAAACATAACCTTCTTTTTCTTGTATGCACTCCGGATTTTCCGGTGGCCAGTCAGTTTGTGGAAACATCATCTATCCTTGCATTTAAACACAAAAACACTAACAAAGTTGTTGCTTACGTTGGTATCAAAGATTACTGGACCAGATCCTTTACTCTTGTTGTGAATAGAAAACTATACAGAGAAATGAAAAATAAAATTGCATACCGTATTCAACGAGTTCGAAAGCAATACAGAACACTGGAAAAACTCAGTCTAGCATGATCCATTTGAAATTCTCTTCTCTTTCGAAACGAGTAATCCAGGACTCTTACTTTCAGCTTTATCGGGCACGTCTTCTGGAACAGGCTCGCAGAATGGAGGCGGAGGAAGCAGCCTCTTTGATTCTCAGAACCATTTGCACAGGTCCTCAGCTCAAGTATTATCCACTCACCGTCGAAGAACTGAACTGGATACTGGAATGCAATGAACCGGTAGTATGGACATGCCTGAAGGAGTATTTCCTGAATAGTGGCAGCCTCGTCCCTTCTCAGATTGTCACACCCGTCATAAAGCTGGCTCGCAGTAACCTGCAGGCTTTTGTTGAAGTCGTGTCGAGATGGAAGCAGCCTGTATTGGCCGATCGTGTACTTTTGCATCTTTTGGAGGACCCCGGGTACGTCAGTCTGCCTGTTCTGAAAGAAGCAAATCTGGAATTAATTCCTCCCAACCTACTTCCCTGCAAAGTAGATTTCGGTACTCCAGAACTGGTCGTAATTTCTACTGCAGAGCAGCTTAACGAAGATTACGTCACATATCTGATCGGACACAAAGGCTTCTTTGATCTAGATCTTCCGACAAATGACTTTTATCACGTCGTGAGATTGGACCACGAAGGGCCGGCAGTGTGGTACTTTCTAGACAGGTTTCTTGGTCTGGTTGCCAAACTTCATCGACTTCCTGTACCGCGTGTGCTTGATAACGCAATACAACGTCGGTTCCGCCTTCATGCCGAAAGGATCAAACCTCTGCAAACACTACAGTGATAAAAGGTTATATTGGAGTTCCCCTCATCGGACTCGTAGGTGCTGCAGGATCCGGAAAGGATACCGCTGCTGATTATCTGGTCCGACAGTATTCTCTTTTGAAATACTCGTCGAGTGATCCGATTAAGCAAGTAGCTATGCGGTTCTACGGCCTGTGCGCCGATGATTGTTACACGCAAGAGGGAAAATCGAAGGAGCATCCGTACATAGAAGCCTACTTTGACCCGGACGAATGGATTCGAGGAAAAAGAAAACTGGTATCTTTCCAACCAGCCCCCGGACTTGTTCGGGCCCCTGTCACGAACAGGGAACTTCTAGAACAACTCGGCGACCGAATGCTCGATCTTGATCCCCTTGTCGTAATCAGACCCATGTTGAAGCTGCATGAAACAACAGGTGATACCGTTGTTGATTCTTCCCCCAGAACCTGGGACCAGGTGAACTTCATCCGGGACAATGGGGGAATCATAATCTACGTGCGACGTCCGGAAGCAGAGAATCGTGCCGGCACTCATCACACGGCTACCTTCTACCGAGACGTCCAACCCGATTTCACGGCGGATAACACCGCCGATTTCTCCCATCTTTATCAACAGCTCGATGATATCATCTCCTCACTGCGCCATGGCCTATTTGAAGTTTGACCGGAATAGCTTGCAGCAGGCTTTTCACGACGCACTTACCCGCAGGGTACTAAATCCCGTGATAAAAGCCTTCTTGAAAGACAATGTAGTGTTTTTCGAATACGGATCAGGTCTAACACCGGACGAAGCCTTTGCGGCACACGACTTTGATCTTTCGTACTACGGTGACTTCTCAGAATTCGAAGACGAGGATGGTCAGATCACCGACCCCGAAACGATTGCTCAGGAACTAACTGAGATGTGTCTTGAAGAACCCCCGCACTGGCTAAACTGGGTTTATGAAGCGTTGGAGTATCTCTAAACCCAATTCCATTACATTTATGTCATTCATCAAGCGAACTGCCGAAATAAAAACCCCCTCTGGAGAAGTTACATTCCGTCAAGAGGGTGTAATGTTTCCCGACTCTTGGAGTCAGAACGCCATCAACATTGTCGCCAGCAAATATTTTTATGGCGAACTGAGAAATGGAAACGGCAGTCCTGCCGTTGAAAAACGAGAATACGACTTGCGTCAGCTCGTGGGCCGCGTAGTAAAGTTTATCACGGAAAGCGGCCTCAGACAGGGCTATTTTGAGTCCAGAAAAGTTGCGCGGGCCTTTGGAGAGGATCTGACAAAGCTACTGTACGACCAGAAGGTCTGGTTCAACAGCCCCGTATGGTTCAATGCCGGCCTTTATGAGGCTTACGGACTCAATGGGGGAGATCCCATTTTTGGGTGGGATGAAGAGAAACAGGCTGTTGTCGAGGTCGACCCGTACGAGCGCCCGCAGGTCTCGGCGTGTTTCATCATCTCGGTGAATGACACCATCGACGACATCTGGCAGCTTATGGCCGAGAGCGCCCGACTGTTCAAGTACGGATCTGGCGTTGGCGCCGACTGGTCTCGCCTGCGATCCACGAAAGACAAGCTATCCGGTGGAGGCTCTCCTTCCGGCCCGGTTAGCTTCATGCGGGTGCAGGATGTTACCGGCGGAACTATCAAGAGCGGCGGAAAATGCCTGCCCGGCTACACCAGGGTGTTTACGGATCTCGGCGTGCTTCCGGTTTCCGAACTTGTCGACCGGGAGTTTTATGTGCTTTCCTTCGACCCTCCGTCCGGCCGCATCAGGGCCAAGCGCGGTCATGCATGGAAATCCGGCCATAAAGCAGTTTATCGCCTTACCACGGACAAAGGGACGTTTGATCTATCCTTCGACCATCCCGTACGTCTAGCCACAGGAGAAGCCGTCCGTACGGTCGACCTGAAGCCGGGGATGCGACTCTTTGCTACCTCGACGTCGAAGCATGCCAATGGCTACATCCGTGTCGGCCTGCGGGACGGCAAGAGGGGCAAAGAGCTGCTGCATCGCCTCGTCGCCGAGGCCGCCCACGAAAACCTTGATGACTTGCATGTTCATCACCGCAACGGTAACGTGGCGGATAACCGGGCCGACAACCTGGAACTGCTGAAGCACTCCGATCATGCGCGTTTGCACATGACCAAACTCCTCGCGGCCGGCGAGCACGTGTTTCAGCGGCAACGGTTCGCTCGGGAGGGCGAAAACAACCCGATGCATCGGACGTCTTCGTTCTGGCAGGATCCAGAGCGTGTGTCTGCCTACAAGCAGAAACAGCGCGATCGTCTCTCGACGGAGCGCGCCCGGCAGATGCAGCGGCAATCCACACGGACACGTCTTATGAATACGGCATGGCGCCTGATCAACGCCGGGTACGAGATCCCGACATTTGATCACTATATCCGCGCCTATTGCGAGGAGATCTGCCGTCTCTCATCGGAAGCCGTCCAGCAGAGGCAGGCGTCGTTCCAGGCGCTCTTCGGATCCTACGCGGGCTTTTTGAAGGAGCTTGACAGGCACAATCACACGGTCGTATCTATCGAGTACATCGGAGATATGGACGTGTACTCCGTTGAGGTAGAGTGCCCCACCCCCGACGACAAGACCCCCGACTCCGGCCACACCTACCTCATCTGGCCAAACGAGAACGATTCTCCCATCGGGACGGGTATCTTCGTGTTTAACACGAGGCGTGCTGCGATCATGCAGACGCTGCACTGCGATCACCCTGATATTCGCCAGTTTATTACGGCCAAGAAGGAAGAAGAGAAGAAGGCCTGGGCGCTGATCGAGCAGGGTTACGACGGCTCCTTCAACGGGCCGGCCTACGGGAGCGTAGCCTTCCAGAACGTCAACCAGAGCGTGCGCGTGACGGACGCGTTCATGCACGCTGCCACCTCGAAAACGACAGAGGGTCGTTACTGGCCACTTCTTTCCCCGAAGACGGGGAAGCGTCTAGACGAAGACGACGCGAATGATCTGCTGCGACTGGTTGCCGAGGGTACCTGGATTTGCGGCGATCCGGGCCTTCAGTTCCACGACCGGCTCAACCAGTACAACAAGGTGCCCAATGTCGGGGAGCACCGGTCGACTAACCCCTGCGTGACAGGTGATACGCTCGTGGCCACCGAAGAAGGTCTCCGCCGTATCGACAGTATGGTGGGCGAAACGCCGAGAGTCGTCGGCCTGGACGGCCGGATCCACCGCACTACGCGGGTCATCGAGACCGGCACGAAGCCCGTATACCGGCTGCGCACGCAGAGCGGCTACACCGTAAAGCTCACCGCCGACCACCGCG
>RFGN01000606.1 GCA_003696645.1 Gammaproteobacteria bacterium
AATCAACAAAACCATCACAATCATTATCAAAACCGTCCGCACAGTCAGTCTCAGTACTTGATGGTGTTCCCCAAATCCAGGAGCCGGAATTAGTCCTGAAGCATGTTGCAACAGGCACTTCGTCCCGGTTAGAGAACAACGAGGTTGTAGACTGGCACTCAAGCGAAGCAGAGCATGTGTAAGACTGCACATCGCAGCAGTTCGAAGGCGTTGTCGAACAGGAAGTTGATGATGACGTGCATGTTGAAGACAGCACTTCTGATTCCCTAAGGAAGTTGTCGTTTATAGAAGTGTCATCATAGCTGTCACAGTCGTACACGTTAGAGTCGTCCCAGCCGGTTGTTGTGCAGTCCACCTGATAATAGCACAGGTCAGAAGAAAGATCATACTCAAAGCCGTTGCCGGCAGCGTTGCCACAGTTGATACATGTCAAAGAACCAACAGTAGTGTCAATCTTGTAGTCCCAGCCGTCATTGTCAGCAGCGCATGGATCGGTATTATTGTAAAGGCATCTGTCTGCAGTGCCGGAATAATCAATATCCTCGCAGTTCGCATAAGTATCAGTGAAAGAGCCCTGCTCGCAAGTCACGAAACTTGTGTAGTCCTCTCCCTGATTGCATCCAACGCTCGGTCCTGAGGCAGTACAGGACTCATCATAATAACATACAGTACCCCTTACTGTGCCGGCATCCCTGCATGTTTCGTTCTTGAAAACCCAGCCTGAAGTGGCACTGCAGGAGTCAGTGCTGTTGTACCAGCACTGATCGTCCTCATCATCGTAACAGTAATCTGCAGAGCCTGTGTGAGAAGAGGCTTCACAGTCAGTCCAGGGAACATTCGAAGCCGGATCTACATAACCATCAGCCTGATTGCCTGAATAGCAGCAGTAATAATTGGAACTGTAAGTTCCGTAGTCTCCCTGGGTAACACACTGATCTCCAATTGAGCAGTCAGTGGCGGCACTGCAGCAGGCAGGACCTCCAAGACCTATGTCTGCAATGAAGTTTTCTCCTGAATCGTCGCCGCAACAGTCGCCCTGAGTGCCGGTTTCCCAGAACATGCTTGACATGTTATAAGTATAAGAACCCGGATCTGACTCACAGCACTTGCTGGAAGAATCAAAGTCGCAACAGTCCCTGGTGGAATTGCACCCCCATGATGAAGAACAGTCAGAGGCAGAATTGCAGTCATACCATGTACCGCCCCAGCAGTAATCAGTATCAGAGTCAGAATCAATTGAGGAAGTACTGCTGCTCCCTGAAGGAGTGCACTGGTCATTGAAAACGCAGTCAGTTGAAGCATCGCAGCAGGCATCAGAAGCAGCGGGAGTAGATTCAAGAGTAGCACTGTAAGAAGAGTCAATCGCCCACTCGTTAGCGTCGTCGCCACAACACAGGTTTCCTCCGCTGAGAGCTTCACCTCCAATGTTGTACTTTATTCCCGCATCACCGCTTGTCTGGTCAGTAGCACAGGTCTCGCAGGCAGTCTGGGAATATGATGTGGAAGCATCAGGATCATGACAGGTAGAAGTTATTTCGCAAGAACAACCTGTATTGCAGTCACTTGCCGTGACCTCCTCATAAGTGCCAGCAGCACACGTTGTTCCACCAGACACATCACCGCAGGCAGACAATGAAGTGCTCAAGCAATCAGAGTCCTGGTCGCACGAGGCACCGCTTGCTCCTCCAGAAGCAGATGGACAGCATGTTGCTCCCTGACAGCTGCCAGTCTGAGAGTAACCGCCGGTAGCATCAGAGTCACAGGCAGAATTGTCAGGGCAGCTTGACGACGAGCAGTCAGAATAGTAAACCCCTCCCGAATAGCACACTTCATCAACATCGCAGTTATAAAGGTCAGTACCAGTTCCTGATTCGTCATTCACGCAGATTCCTGATGAAGAATCATAGGATGGATCACTGGCAGAGGAGAAGTCAGCACCTGACGTTGCGTCCGCATCACATATGGCTCCAAGCAAGGGAGAGCCACCATTATAACAGTCAGAATAGTAAGAACCTCCACTGAAAACAATCTCCGTGTCCTGGTCGCATGAAGAGGCAGAATCAGCATTATCAAGGCAGGTGCCCGTCTGGACAAACTGATTGTTAGCAGTCAAAGCATTATCACAGGAGTCGCTGGAAACGCAGGAAGAGCTTGTAGCATCAGTTCCCACCTCACATGCCCACGAGCCGGTTGCAGAACAGTCCATACTAACTGTTCCGACAGTGTCGCAATCGTTATTAGCACATATTCCCTCCTGAGAATAAGCAGCCGCATTTCCAGTATCAGGACCGTAATCGTCGCAGCCAAGACCATCCCTCCCAGTACAACCCTCATAGTAAGTTGAGCCGTCATACGCAACATCCCCAGTCCAGCACGTTCCTGAAATACAGATGCCATCCCACTCCAAACCGTCTTCAGGATCAGAATCGCAGATGTAACCGTCATTGGTTCCCGCAACACAGCCGCAAGCCTCATCACCGTCAATCGTTGGACTTGAAGTTTCCCCAGACATGACCTCCGTAGTGCAGCACGAAGTAGAAACACAAGAGCCGTCCTGAACCCAGTCAGCAGCAGTAAGAGAAGAATCGCAGGCATCACCGGTAGCGCAGCCTGAACAACCAGAGGTGTACTTGCTAGTGCTAGAATTCAGACATATTTCTCCGCTTGTCAGACAGTCAGGACTGCCTGAGGAAAGAGCGCAGATACCATCATAAGCGTTGAAAGCTCCTGTGGAAGGATCGGTATCACACTGGGTTTCAGAATTCGTATGAGTTGCAGCGCAACCGCATGAACCGTCAGAGACGTAATCAACAGTGCAGCATCCCGTTGAAGCGCACTTTCCATTACGGTTGTAGCCGAGACCGTCAGAAACAGACGTGTCGCACTCATAACCGTTCGCACAGTCGTTGCAGCCGTATTCGTAGGTTGTGCCTCCATCTTCAGTGCATATTTCTCCACCATAGCAGCCCCAGGTCGTGCCACCATCTCTTGCACAAATGGCGCTTGCAGAAGGACCCGATGAGGCAGAAGGATCGCAGCGCTGACCGTTGGTAGAAGAAGAACAGGAGCAGGATTCATCACCTCCAGACCAGTCTATAGCTTCTCCGTAGACCTCCCCGCTGACAATCTCAGAAGTGCAACAGCTTGTAAGGGCACAGTAGCCATCTCTGCTGTAATCACCGCCAGAGGCTGCAGAAGAGTCGCACTCCCTTCCAGAAGCGCAACCAGCATAGTACGTAGTGGAGTCAAAACTTACTGCGCCTGAAGTAGTGCATCCTGAAGAAGTGCATGTGCCGTCCTGCGTGAAGAAATTGTTAGTGAAAGAGGAGAAAGAGTTGTCACACGCCCAACCGGAAGTTGAGCTGCAGGAAGTGCTTGAAGAAGCGCCCCTGTCTGCAGTTGAGCAGCCGTCAGTGCCGCAGTTGAGCGAAGCAGGAGCG
>RFGN01000607.1 GCA_003696645.1 Gammaproteobacteria bacterium
CGGGTGAAGCGCGGAGTGAGGGTGAAAAAGGGGTCAGGGCTCTTTTTTGGCTAAGGGCCATTTGAACTCCGTCGCCAATGCTGCAAAAAAGAGTCCTGACCCGAATGGCACTGCCGCTTGGTATGCAAGGACTTAGGTCATGCGGCTTCGCCGAGTTCCTGCCGGGCTTGATGCCGAGGTTTGGTGAGCAAGGCGAGGAGCTTGGGACGTCGCTTGTTGGCCCTCGGTTCCACCCGGTCAAGCCGGTTGCCGACCGTCTCGCTTCGGGGGGCCTGTTTGCCGAGTTCTACTAGCGCACGGGTCAAGTTCGCGCTGGCCAAAGCCCAATTGTTAGCTAACAGTTGCATAGTCGTCGTAAAACTCAAGCTGCGAGGCATATCGCCGTGGATCGCGCAACATTGAAGCATTTTCATGCGAATCAGGTTGTATGCTAACAGACAGGACCAGATTTCTGTGCGGACCATCGCTGGAGTTTTGGCGCGGATGATGTCCATATCCAGTGAGCACTTGATGCTTCTGATATCCAGCTCTACCATCCAGCGACTGCGATACACGGAAGAGATCCATTCGCGTGAATAGACCTTCGTTTCCAAAATGGTAGTGGCAATCGTGTGTTGTCGCGATCGAAATCCCTTCTGATCAATGGTCACGTCGACCAGCCGTATTTCGATTTCCTTCGGGCATGCGGCGTATTCTTCCTCAGTCATCCAATCGGGGCGTGACGGGCGATGCCACGTGGTCACTCGCTGGTATCGGCTGAGTTGCCGGGCATCGCGCGGATGATCATTGCGTTTGTGATGATTCTTCATGACGATATTCACGCCTCGCACTTGACACGCGGCCACAATCCAGTACGTGCAGAGATAGGAATCGGCAACCAGCGTATCGCCGGGGCGAAGCTGGCCTAGCAGTTGCCACAGCAACGCCGTCTCTCCACTCTGTTTTCCCGAGTAAGGCCCAATCGCCAGATCAAACAGCATTCCGGTGACCATCGAAATCAATGCCACACAACGAATCAAGGGAAACCCAAGCCCTTCTTTTTGAGCCGGGTTTTGAGGAAATTCCTCCTGGTTTTCAGGCGTGTCGGCTGCCGTAATGGTAAAGCCGTCAAACAGGAGTATTCTTCCAGCTGTCGGTTGCCGCTGCACCTGCTCCACAACCGGGTGGATATGCGCCTCGTCGTTGTCCTCAGTGGCCTCCCGTTCAAAGGCCGCTTCACTTGCCAAAGCCAATTTGCGGGCGATGTCGCGTACGGCTTCGAAAGTGATCTTCAGTCGGGCTCGACAATAGGCACCGGTATTAGTGCCGCAGACTTCTCGGCCCCGCGCGCCCCACAGAGAGGCAATTCGCATCACGGCCGCCTTGCAACTGCGGTTCTCTCCCTTGAAAAACACCTGAGAGATCAGCCCCCAAAGAGTGATCGCCGGGGTGTAGACCGCGTCATCGTCCTTTCCAAAGTCAATGCCGTGTTCATCAAAAACAGCTTGCCACTGTTGGTCATCAATCACGTCCGCCAACGGCAGCTCATCGGACTGCAGCATGGCATCCTTGATGACTCGAAATGATGATGCGTTCAAACGGCTCTTTTTGGTATATGACATGAAAGGACCCTCCCTGGTCAATGACTCACACCAAGGGAGGGTCGCGTTCGGCGGAATTATACAGACAAGGGAATTCGCGTTCCATTGGAATCCCGCCGAAAATCCATAATAGCGACTAAAATAAAAAATCGGCAGCGCCGATGCGTTTCCCCCTGCGCAAAAAGACTGAAAACTCGGCGGCAGTGCCATTCAGTCCTGACCCCTTTTCTAGAAGGGGAACCATTGCTTGGGCC
>RFGN01000608.1 GCA_003696645.1 Gammaproteobacteria bacterium
ATGGTGAACTTGTACGGTCACTGGCCATCGGCACAGACGAGAAGGGTAACTGGCTGTCGAAACCACCCACGTTTGCTCGGGTCTTTCGAATTTGGCGCACGACGAAACAGTTTTGGAAAGAGATGCAAGAAGAGGCGCTGTCAGACTTAAGAGATGATCGGCGTCGCCTGACAATATCCCTCGATAGGGAGCCTGATTTGGGACAATATCACGTCTATGATATGGACCTCGGCCCGACTTCCATGAGCGTGGCCTGGATTCCTCCTCAAGACGGACAACCAGGCTACCTAGTAAGCACAGACAATCTGCAATACACAGCCAGACAACTTGGTGCTGCCGCGGAATTAAGCGCTGATTCGGCCCTGTCAGCCATCTTTGTCGAGGATTTTATCAAACGAGAATGGATTGACGGCCGACGCGAACCGAGATTGCTCAATCCTGAAGACGCAGCGGCAAGACGTCAATCCAATCTTCTGCACGACCGTATACTTACAACTACAGATCACCAAGATACCGCCTACTCACCCGTCATCCCCATCCTCGCTGAACCGCGCACCTTTATGGCCCTTGTGCCCGCCAACAAAGCCCTTGACATTGTGCAAGCCATCCAGACCAAATATGCGCGGGAAATGGGTAAAGTGCGGAACCGGCTGCCGCTGCACCTCGGCCTTGTCTACTTCCAGCGGCGCACGCCGCTGCGGGCTGCACTGGACGCCGGCAGGCGGATGTTGAATTATGAATCAGGAAGGATGAAGGATGAAGTATGGTCGGTCACATCAATTAGCCCAAACGATGCGCTGCCTGAAACTAAAAAGGTACTGGCCGATGGCACACAGCAGTTTAACCAAACGATCACGGTTAAGTTGGCACAAAACGGCCGTTTCCTCACCTGGTACGTTCCTGCTGTCATGGGAGATGGCATGACTCCCGACAACTGGTATCCCTACGTCTTCATCAAAGGGGATGGCAGCGGCCGTAACCGCGCCTTCAAAGCCCCACGCCCCAAAAGCGACGGCACAA
>RFGN01000609.1 GCA_003696645.1 Gammaproteobacteria bacterium
GGACTGGCCACCTTGTTTCCCGAAGGAGGAGGCTATGCGGGCTTTCTGCATGGCCGGGTGGTGGACATGTTCTACTTCCCGATTTATGAAGGCTATTTCACCGATTGGATGCCATTCTAGGGCGGTGAATACTTCCAGTTTTTCCGGCCGGTTTTCAACGTTGCTGATGCCTCCATTACCATAGGTGTTTTCAGCCTGCTGCTGTTCAACCGCAAGTTCTTCAGCAGCCACTCCATCGAGGACCTGCAAAAACAATCTGCAGGAGAGGTTGCCGAAGAAAGTGAAATACCGACCAATGAAGAACTGGCCACTGCACCTCAATCCCTGGCCATTGAACCCAACCCGGACCAGGAAAGCGCCAAAGAATCCTGAGTTTTGGCAATGTAACTTAACGATTGGCAGGTGATCTGGAGATCACCCGTACGGCTTGGCAGGTGATCAGGAGATCATCCTTACCGGTACTTCCACACCCTGAAGCTCTGTCCTTTGTTAAAATCTGTTTCGCCTGCCGGCAATTCAAGAAAAGCATCTGCATCCACAAGATTGGCAAGATCACCGGAACCTCCCCCTTTGTATGGAATGGCTGTAAGCACGCCTGCAGGATCGAAAGCAAGCTTTACCTGCAGGAAATAGGTGAGCGGAGGCTTGAAGGTAAAATCGGTGGCAAGTTTGGCATAAACCGGAGCATCAGCCTTTTGCCCCAGGCAGCGTTGCAGCCAGGGTTGAAAATAACGGTGCAGGCACATGAATGATGAAGCCGGGTTGCCCGGCAGGGCGAAGACAACAGCAGCTCCTTTTTTTCTTCCAAACCAGAAGGGTTTTCCCGGTCGCTGCGCAATGCGGTGAAAGACCTTTTCCACTCCCAGTTCCTCCAACACTTCAGGCAGGTAATCCAGCTTGCCCATGGATACCCCCCCACTCAGCACCAGTGCATGGTTGCTTTCCAGCAGGGCACCGAGGGTATTCCTGATCTGCTCTTTTTCATCAACGACGTGGTGGCAACTCACCTCGACTCCCCATTGCCGAAGCGCAGCACTTAGTGCATGCACATTGGAGCGGCGGATCTGATGCGGCAGCGGCTCCTGCTCAACCGGCACCAGTTCATCCCCACTGGAAATGACCGCCACTTTGGGCTTTGAACTTACCCGTATGTGCGCCTTTCCAACAGTTGCGGCCACACCAATTTCGGCCGGACTGATCTTCATGCCCGGCTCTGCCAATACGGCACCTGCCGG
The DNA here is from genome assembly GCA_003696645.1 of Gammaproteobacteria bacterium. Taxonomy (GTDB): domain Bacteria; phylum Pseudomonadota; class Gammaproteobacteria; order J025; family J025; genus J025. Next base: position 1,236 of record RFGN01000609.1, read on the forward strand.
GCGGTCACTGGCCTGTCCGTGTATGTTTTGACGAAATTTAACCTCATCCAATTCAACGGTGGCATGCCCGTCAGCGAGGCTCACATCTTCATACCTGACAACCACGTCTGCCCCTTCGGGCAAAATGGCGCCGGTCATCACTTCCAGGCAGGTGCCTTTGCCAATGAGTTGCTGCTGCGGACTGCCGGCTGCCTGCAAACCCGTGATCCGGAAATTCCGGATGCCGTTTTGAAAATCTTCGAAACGAATGGCGATGCCGTCCATGGCCACCCGGTCAAATGGTGGAAAATCCCGGTCGGCCACCAGTTGCTCACGAAGCACCCTGCCGCAGGCATCCGCCAACGCTACGGATTCCTCC
>RFGN01000610.1 GCA_003696645.1 Gammaproteobacteria bacterium
GGCTACAGCGACCACCGCATCGTACCATTGCGCTGACACCACCGTCTCGATGCTGTCGGCAATGAGGTCACGGCTGGGCAGGCTGTAGCGCATCCCATCAGTACCCATGGACATGCCATCGCTAACGCCAATGGTGTGGAAGATCAGCCCCACAAGGTCTTCAGCGTTTACCCCTTCTTTGATTCGCTTCGCAAGGTCGTTGAGGTGCATGTTGCAGGTGTTGCCTTCCCAGCCCGTGCTGGCAATACCCACCTGAGCCTTGTTCATATCGGCCTCGGTGAGGCCAATGCCATACAACATGGCCTGTGCCCCGGGCTGGCTGTCATCCTGCGTTAAGGTTCTGCTGTATTTGTTGAGTTGCGGCATCTGTTTTCTTTTTGCTACACAAAAGTCAGGCTCAGAAATTTGATCACAGCGTCAAATCAAATTCCTGCTACAAAGCTCAACAAGGGCCTTCTGGAATGTAAAGGCCTGCTTTTCAAGGGGTTTGCAAGCTTTCTGATTACAGCTTTAGGTGGTTGTTGTTGGGGATTGGGGGAGGAATTGAGGAACTGATCGGGCTTCGCCCTTTTTGAGGAATTGAGGAGGGGGGGACAAGGCACCCGTGTAGTAAGCCTTTCATTGTGAAGATCCGCCCTTCGGGCGGATGACAAAAGGGGGGACTTGGGAAGGTTCGGAGTAAATGATTGACACCCAAGCTCTCTGCTAACGAACTAAATCCTGCTAATCCTTCAATCCTGTGAATCCTGATCCTGGGTGCTTGGGTAGTTGCGGGTTTGCGAGACCTTATGAGGTTTCGGAAACCGCATAAGGTCTGGAAACGAGGCATCAGCCTAGTTGATTGTTCATTGTGAAGATCCGCCTTTGTCTGCCGTTCCGTCAGACAGGGCGGACGACAAAAGGGGGTACTGGGGAAGTGAGGGTACAAATGATGAACGTCCAGGTTCTCTGCTACCGAACCGAATCCTGCTAATCCTCCAATCCCGTGAATCCTGATCCCGACACCACCATCCTGCTAATCCCGGTAATCAGCCGACATTATCTCATGGTCCACTTGCACATTCCATTTCCACGCCTTAAATTTGGTCACAGTTTTCAAAACGCCTATTACCTCGCTGGCGCCGGACTCCGTCCGGTGACCTGATTCCACAAAAAAAGAAGAGTTGAGCAATTACACTGATTGAAACACTAAAGCTGAAAACATTTATTCTTTAACCAGCCTGCTGTTTTTATGATCAAGCGCTCCATGCTTTCAAAAAAAACGAGGCCCAAAACCGTTTACCATGAAGAC
>RFGN01000611.1 GCA_003696645.1 Gammaproteobacteria bacterium
AACCCCGATGCAGTGGAAGCACAGGCCAGAAAAAGGTTGGGGATGATCAAGCAGGGTGAGACCTACTACCAGTATTTGCCAGCCACGGCCGGGAATGAGCCCCCGGAGTGATTCAGCCCAAGATACCTCGAACCATGGACATTAATGTTATTATTCCTGCTGCCGGGAAGGGACGTCGTTTCGGCAGCAGGAAGGCGAAACAGTATCTCGAGATAGCCGGCAGACCTGTACTCTGCCATACCCTGACATGTTTTTCTGGCCTTGACACAGTAAGAAAGATAGTTCTGGTCACGGCACAGGATGATCAAGACTGGCAGGAACTGATCACTGGCACCGATCGTCTTGTCACAGATCGTCTGGTTCAGGTGGAAGGGGGGCAGGAGCGTTGTGATTCCGTGCTGAATGGCCTTGAATATCTGTATCAGTCCGGTACGGATGAGCAGGGCTGGGTGATGGTGCATGACGCGGCACGACCCTGTGTTACTAGAGAAGAGATCAACCGATTGATCGAAGCAGTGAAACACCACGATGTCGGCGGAATTCTGGGACTGCCCGTTGTGGATACGCTGAAGGAGGTCGATGGAGGGTGCATTCGTGGTACTGCCAATCGTGACCGGTTCTGGCGGGCCCTGACACCGCAGATGTTTCGATTTGGCATCTTGTACAAGGCGATGAAGAATGCCCTGGCTGCCGGCATTGCCATTACGGACGAGGCCATGGCGGTTGAATCACTGGGATACTGCCCCCTGATCGTTCGAGGATCAGAGCATAATCTCAAGATCACCTATCCGGATGATTGTCTGATTGCGGAGCATTATCTTCATGAGCGAAATGATTAGAATAGGGCAGGGGTTCGATGCACATCGTTTCTGTGAGGCATCAGATGACAGACCTCTTGTTATTGGGGGAGTAGTGATTCCTCATGATCGTGGCCTGCTGGCACATTCCGATGGGGATGTGGCAATCCATGCCCTCTGTGATGCCCTGCTGGGGGCAGCAGGCCTACCGGATATCGGCCATTTTTTTCCGGATACGGATCAACGCTACAAGGGGGTGGACAGTACTGAACTGCTGGCAAAGGTTGTCGCTGAACTGGAGGAAGCAGGCTGGCAGATTGAAAACGTGGACCTGACCATCATTGCCCAGGCTCCAAAGATATCCCCCTGGATTACGGACATGAAAAAAAGTCTTGCCGATTTGTTGAGGGTTTCATCTATGGCAGTGGGTGTCAAGGCAACAACCTCGGAAGGCATGGGGTTTACTGGTCGCGCAGAAGGCATAGCCACCCTGGCGGTAGCGCTGCTGACCAGAAATTAGATTTATATTTGATAATTAAGTTATATGATTGAAAAAATTAGGAATATTGCAATTATTGCTCATGTTGATCATGGCAAGACTACCTTGATTGATCAGTTGCTGCAACAATCGGGAACCCTGGGTGAACGGGCCGATG
>RFGN01000090.1 GCA_003696645.1 Gammaproteobacteria bacterium
CCTCTTTTTTCAAGAAACTCGGCAATCGCGGCGAAGGCCTGCTCAAACGTCAACCCGTCGAATTCACCCGAGGATTGCAAGACCCCCCTTTCGGTATAGGCAGCTTCATCAATATTTACCGTACTGCCATCTGCCGGAGCAATCACCTGCTTGATTGGCAGACCGTAGGCCGTTGCAAATTCGAAATCCCGCTGATCATGGGCAGGAACCGACATGACGGCCCCTGTCCCGTAGCCCATGAGTACAAAATTGGCAATCCAGATCGGTACCACCTCACCGGTAACCGGATGTCTTGCCCGAAGTCCGCTATCCATGCCCTTCTTTTCCATGGTCTCCATGGCCGCCTCGGAGGTCTGCATCTGACGGCAACTCCTAATGAAATCCATCACCGCTGGATTATTGGCTGCAGAAGATTCAAGGGCCGGATGTTCTGCCGCGATGGCCAAGTAGGTTACCCCCATCAGGGTATCCGGTCGTGTGGTATAGACGGCAAGATGTTCTCCGCTTTCAGATCCATCCTCTGACAGAAGTGGAAAGCGGATCTCCAGTCCTTCAGAACGCCCGATCCAGTTCTTCTGCATGGTCCGGACCCGTTCCGGCCAACCCTCCAGCTTCTCCAGATCCTGCAGCAACTGGTCGGCATAATCGGTGATCTTCAAAAACCACTGTTCAATCTCTCGCCGTTCGACCGGCGTATCACAGCGCCAGCAGCAGCCATCAATCACCTGTTCATTGGCCAGTACAGTCTCATCATGGGGACACCAGTTCACCGAGGCCGCCTTCTTGTAGGCCAGCCCTTTTTTCAGCAGCCGGGTGAAAAACCACTGTTCCCAGCGGTAATATTGCGGATCGCAGGTCGCCAGCTCACGCCGCCAGTCATAGGAAAAGCCCAGCCGTTTGAGCTGACTGCGCATGTAGTCAATATTTTCATAGGTCCATGCTGAAGGCTCGGCCTGGTTGGCCATCGCGGCATTCTCCGCCGGCAGGCCGAACGCGTCCCACCCCATAGGATGCAGCACCTTTTTACCCTGCATGCGCTGAAAACGGGCAATCACATCGGCAATGGTATAGTTGCGCACATGGCCCATATGCAGTCTGCCACTGGGATAGGGAAACATCGCCAGACAATAAAAACGTTCATCCGGCCCAGCCTGTTCATCCGGCTGCACCTCAAACCGGCGCTCCTGCTCCCACTTGGCCTGGATGGCCTGCTCAATGGCCTGCGGGTCGTATTCCTGTTCAATCATGTCCTTTCCAGCGCAATCGTTCATATCTGAG
>RFGN01000612.1 GCA_003696645.1 Gammaproteobacteria bacterium
CTTGAAGCCAGTCCGAACAAGGTCGACCTGATTGAAGGCCGACTTGACATCCATAAAGGGGGTACCCGGTTTAACAAGACTGCACAGGGTCTCTACCGATATCGAGGTCAGGCTATTGTGCGCTACCGCCGCAATGATGGCATCGGCGCCCTCCACCTGATCAAGCGGTAGCAAATCAACGCCATATTCTCTCTTTGCTTCTGCGGGGTCCGCAACAGGATCATGAACCAGTACCTGCACCCCGTAGGTCTGCAGCTCTTCAATGACATCAATTACTCTGGAGTTTCGCAGGTCGGCGCAGTCCTCCTTGAAGGTCAGACCCAACACCAGCAGCTTTGCCCCCTTGATCTTTCTGTCAGCCTTGATCAGCTGCTTGATCGTGGATTCGGCGATATATTTCCCCATGCCATCGTTGATCTGTCGGCCTGCCAAGATGACATCCGGGTGGTAACCGTGCATCTCTGCCTTGTAGGTAAGGTAGTAGGGGTCTACGCCAATGCAATGGCCGCCAACCAACCCCGGCCTGAATGGCAGAAAGTTCCACTTGGTCCCTGCAGCTTCGAGTACATCCAGGGTATCGATATTCAGTTTGTCAAAGATGATGGCCAGTTCATTCATCAGGGCGATATTGAGATCACGCTGAGTGTTTTCGATCACCTTGGCGGCCTCGGCGACCTTGATGGAGGGTGCCCGGTGAACCCCCGCCTCTATGACCATTTCGTAGAGCTTCGCGATCTGTTCCAGTGTGGCCTCATCCTGTCCGGAAACAATCTTGACAATGCGCTCAAGGGTATGCACCTTGTCCCCTGGATTGACCCGTTCGGGAGAATAGCCCACCCAAAAATCCTTGCCGTTTTTCAGACCGGACTCCCGCTCCAGGATCGGCACACAGGTTTCTTCTGTCACGCCCGGGTAGACGGTGGATTCAAATATGACGATGGCGCCTTTTTTAAGGTGTTGGCCCACGGTTTCGGTGGCCCGAATAACGGGGGTCAGATCCGGTTGGTGTGCTCTGTCTATCGGAGTGGGAACGGCGACAATGATAAAATCGCCTTCTCTGATCTGGCTGGCATCAGTGGTCACAGTCAGTTGCGTGGCTGCCTGGAATTTTTCCTGCTCCATCTCACCAGTGGGATCATAGCCTTCCCTGTAGGCCTGTATCTTGTCTTCAGAAAGGTCATAACCGATCGTTTCCATCTTGCGGCCAAAGGCCAGTGCAAGGGGCAGGCCAACATAGCCCAGACCTATAATCACCACTTTTTTGTTTTGAGTATTCATGTGTATTTATCTAATGATTCATAGGGGTTTCATTCTGAGTAACCTGATAAAAGTCCAGATACCAGTCCACAAAGCGTTGCACGCCCACGGCTATCGGTGTATTCGGGCGATAGTTCACCAGGGCCTCCAGATCGGAGACATCCGCCCAGGTTTCATGCACATCCCCCGGTTGCATGGGCAGAAGCTCCTTTTTCGCCTGGATGCCGAGGGCCCGTTCGAAGGCAGCAATGTAATCCAGCAGGTTCTCTGAACAGTTGTTGCCAATATTATAGACCCGCCAGGGGGCGCGGCTGCTGCCCGGATCGGGTCGAACGCCATCCCATTTTGGGTTCGGGGTAGCAGGGATATCCAACACCCGTATCAGACC
>RFGN01000613.1 GCA_003696645.1 Gammaproteobacteria bacterium
ATCTTCACAAACACAAGGAACAACAAGCCAAACCAGCCAAAGCTACCAAATACGATGGCCCACTGTGTCAATCCTGGCCACATCACATCAAACTGATGCGGGTAATAGGACAGGGAAAGGGTTGGTGTCACAATCATCCAGCGCTCCAACCACATGCCGAGATTGAGCAGCAAGGACACCGCCATCATCACTGGAAGGTTCCGTCTCAGCTTCTCAAAGGCGAGGGCAAATGGCACTACGGATCCACAGAAGATCATCGCCCAGAAGAACGGCGCATAGGGGCCCCAGAACTTGGCCAGCAACAACTCCTTGGCAACGGTATCATGTCCATACCAGACGGCCGCAAACTCGATGATATTCAGGTAGGTCCAGACCATGGCGATGGCAAAGGTCAGCTTACAGGTCTTTTCCAGAATCGGAATGGTCATGTAATCATCGAATCTGAAGTAATAACGCAGCAGGATGAACAGCGTAATAATGGCAGCACATCCAGAATACAGTGCTCCCGCCACGAAATAGGGAGGAAAACTTGTTACATGCCAGCCCGGCATGATGGACATTGCAAAGTCAGCCGATACGATGGAATGCACCGATACCGCCAGTGGAATCAGGAAGCAGGCCATCAGCAGATAGATCTTTCTGAATGCACGCCATTGACGATCTGTACCCGTCCAACCCAGACACAGTACACTATACAGTTTCTTCCGCCAGCCATGTGCGCTGTCACGGCAGATGGCGAGGTCGGGAATCATGCCGATGTACAGAAAGGTCGCGGACGATGTCAGGTAGGTGGTAATTGCGAAGGCATCCCAGACCAGCGGCGAACGGAAGTTCGGCCAGATGCCACGATTACTGAAATACGGGATCACCCAGTACAGGTTCCAGATTCGCCCAAGATGGATCATCGGAAACAGTCCGGCCGTCATCAACGAAAAGGTCGTCATCGCCTCTGCAAACCGGTATATCGGTTTTCGCCAGTCGGCATGAATGATATGCAGAATCGCCGACAGCAATGTTCCGGAGTGGCTCATGCCGATCCAGAATACAAAGGTTGCAATATACAGATCCCACATGTGTGGATTATTGAGGTTGGTCGGCCCCAATCCGGTACGGTATTGATAGATCTCTCCGGCTACCGCACAGGA
>RFGN01000614.1 GCA_003696645.1 Gammaproteobacteria bacterium
ACCAAACAGGCGCCTTCAATGGGATTCATCATTGCCCGGGAATGGAAATGGGGCCAGGTCATTGGGCAAGGAATTGGAAAACAGCCATCAGTTTGCACAGTGCCAGGTGGAAAAGGTTTTCAGAACGGTTTGTCTCAGACCTCCCTCGGATCAGGCCGACAGGAATAAGGTTTCCACTGCCACGATATCGTTCATCAATGGCAATTACAGGATGAAATCGGTTTTTGCCGAGTTGGCCACCTATTGCATGGGGCCCTAAAAATGAATTCAGCATTGTTATTCAAAATATTTAAGCATCTATCTGCCTCATTCCTTGCAATCGTCACCGTGTTGTTGTCAGGTTGTGGGGGAACCGAGGTACAGTCTTTCCCTGGCAAGCAGGTGCAGTCGGATGGAGGCACCATAGTTGCCTATTCAGGACCTGCCCCGAAAACTGCCGACATACAGGCCTTCAAGGTCAATTTGTGGGATCAGCTGGCAGGTGCCAATCGGTGTGGAAACTGTCATGATGTTCAGGGTCCTGGTACCCCTGCATTTGTCAGGAAGGATGATATCAATCTGGCCTACAGTCTTGCAAATGGGTTGATTGATTCCCGACAGCCCGCCAATTCCAGACTGGTAAACAAGGTGGGTGGTGGACACCATTGCTGGCTCACTCAAAATTCTGCCTGTGCCGCTTTGCTGACGACCTATATCGACAAATGGGTAAAAAGCAGTATCAGCAGTCTGCAAGGCACAGAGATAAAACTCAAGGCCCCCGTGTTGAAAGATCCAGGTAGCCGCAAAAACTTTCCGAATTTTTCTCAACTTTCCACTGCTCAGGGCAATGCCTTCTCGGCATTGCATACTACCCTGAAGACTCATTGTGGAAAATGCCACGTTTCCGATTCGAAAACGGCACAGTCTCCCTATTTTGCCAGCACGGATCCCCAGACGGCCTATCAGGAGATCCAGCAAAAACTAAATCTGGACAATCCTTCACAATCCCGTGTTGTGGTTCGATTACGTGACGAGTTTCACAATTGCTGGTCAGACTGTGCCGCGAATGCCACTACGCTTGATACGCAAATTTCTGCTTTCGCATCCATAGTCCCACTTACTCAGGTTGACCCAGCCCTGATTACCAGTAAGGCCCTGACACTCTTCGATGGAACCATTGCCAGCAATGGCTCAAGGATTGACAACAATGCCATTGCGCTCTATCAGTTCAAGACCGGGCAGGGAACCGTTGCCTTTGATACCAGTGGAATCCAGCCAGATCTGCATCTGAACATGAATGGTTCGGTCAGCTGGGTTTCAGGGTGGGGGGTTGCCTTGAATGGAGGCAGATTGCAGGGGTCGACACAGGCCAGCAAGAAATTGCATGACATGATCCAGGCAACTGGTGAATACAGTATCGAGGCATGGGTTATTCCGGCAAATGTGACACAGGAAGGCCCCGCCACGATTGTCTCGTATTCTGCCGGGAGTACGCAACGAAATTTCGGGCTTGGACAAACACTGTACAACTACGAATTTCTGCAACGTAGCCGTTTTTCTGATATCGCCGGTATTCCTTCTTTGGCAACTGCAGATGCAGACAGACGTCTACAGGCGACACTGCAACATGTTGTGGCCACCTATTCGCCTTCCGAAGGCAGAAAACTGTTCGTCAATGGCAGCTATACAGGTGATGCGGATCCTGCTACAGGAACGGGTCTTTCCGGGTGGGATGATACCTTTGCTCTGGTCTTGGGCGACGAACCTACCCAGGACAAGCCCTGGAAAGGTCAGATTCGTTTGTTGGCCATCCACAATCGGGCTCTGACTCCCCAGCAGGTGATGCAAAATTTCAAGGCAGGGGTAGGGGAGAGATATTTTCTGTTGTTCAGTATAGAAACCCTGACACAGATCCCGCAAAGCTATATTGTTTTCGAGGTCAGTCAGTTCGATGCGCACAGTTATTTGTTCAAGACACCTCGGTTCATCAGCCTGGACCCAACATTCAAGCCAGCAAATACCGATATTGACGGAATCTGGTTGGGTATGAATGGAAAAATCGTCAATGTTGGACAGGCGTTTACTCATATCAAGTCAACGATCAGTTCCACCCAATATTCGGCGAAGAACGGCCAACTGCTGTCATCCCTTGGAACTGTGATTGCCTTGGAAAACGGCCCGGACAGGGACGAATTCTTTCTGTCCTTCAATCGTATAGGCAACCTTTCCCATACTCCATCCGAACCTCCCTTGCCAAGGGCACCGACGCCATCGGATCTTCCTGCTTCTGCGGATATCGGTCTCCATGTATTTGATGAGATCAATGCCTCGCTGTCCGAGATGACTGGCGTTCCTGTTTCCCAGACACAGGTTTCTGCTCTTTACCAGGCCGTCAAACAGCAGATGCCGGCAAAGGAAGAGATTGGTGGATTCTCGTCCTCTCAGCAGATGGGCATTTCACAACTTGCCATTGAATATTGTGGTGCCTTGATGAATGATCAAGGTACCGTCACGGCCGACCAGTATTTCCCGAATTTTCCACTGGCGGATTCCACGATTGAAACGGCTGCAATCGCCTTCAATACCGCGATCAAGCGGCAGGCCGTCTTTGATCCTCTGATCCAGCATGCCTTCCCTCACGATCCACAAAATACAGGCTCCTTGACAACCCAACCTGCTGTTGCTGCGGTAAGAAACGAACTGGATGGTCTGGTTACCAAATTGACTGGTTGTGCTACGGCCGTTCCCGCAACCTGCAATACCACAGCACGAACCCGTGACGTGGTCAAGGCAAGCTGTGCTGCCGTCATGGGTAGTGCTGTCATGTTAATTCAGTAACAGGTATCATCATGGTTTTCAGAAAAAAAATTCCCAAAGCTCTGCAGGATAATGAACCGTTGCAGCATGATGACCATGACCGTCCCGTTACACGGCGGGAATTTATTGCCCGAGGTCTGATGACCGGGGCAGCAACGGTAAGCCTGGCTTCAGGTCTGAGCTTGTTTGCGAATCCCCGAGATGCCATGGGGGCAGTGTCACTTTCTCAGGATCTGGCTGCCTTAAAGTCGGCTTGTGGAATCAAAAGCCTGGGAGCAGGAAAGATTCCATTTATCTGTTTTGACCTGGCAGGAGGTGCCAATATCGCTGGTTCCAATGTGCTGGTTGGTCAGCAGGGAGGACAGATGGATTTTCTTTCAACCGCAGGGTACAGCAAGCAGGGCCTTCCGGGTGACATGATTCCCCCTGTCTTGAACCCGAATGGAAACACTCGTGACTTTATTGATACCTCACTGGGGTTGGCCTTTCATTCTGACAGCGCTCTGTTGCGTGGAATAATCGAAAAGGCATCAACCCGTATCGCCAATATCAACGGTGCGGTGATTCCGGCCCGTTCCAACAATGATACCGGCAACAATCCGCATAATCCGATGTACGCCATTGCCAGAGCTGGCAGTGATGGCAGTCTGCTGACCCTGATTGGTTCAAGAAATTCGGATTCCGGAGGAAATTCCGTGGCTCCAGCAGCCATGATCAACCCTGGTATCAGACCAACAAAGGTAGATCGTCCCTCTGATGTGACCGGTCTGGTTGATACCGGGAAATTGATCGGTATATTCAATCAGGCTGATGCTGTGGCAGTGATGGAATCCATGGCACGAATCAGCATGGCCAAACTTGGAGCCGTCAACACAGGACTGACCAATGATGCGGTGATCAAGGATCTGGTCAAATGCGGATACATCAAGGCAGCCGATATTGCGGCCCGTTTTGGAGTTCCGTCAGATCTGGATCCGGTTAAGGATCCGAATATCGTTGGGGCCACCGGCATCTTTACTCAGACAGAATTCAACAATGATCGGGAATTCCAGAAGACTGCTTCTGTCATGAAAATGGTGATGAACGGGTTCGCCGGAGCAGGTACAGTCACTTTGGGAGGATATGATTATCATACAGGTGATCGGGCCACAGGGGAGCGACGGGATCTGCGTGCAGGCCGATGTATCGGTGCCTGTCTGGAGTACGCAGCAAGGTTGTCTGTTCCGGTAATGATCTATGTATTCAGTGATGGATCAGTTGCCAGTAATGGCATGGTCGATAACTCCACAGACGGGCGGGGAAAGGGGGTCTGGACAGCGGATAACAGTTCTACCGCGGCCAGTTTCTTTCTTGTCTATGATCCATCGGCCCGTCCTGCATTGTTCAGTGGGGATGCCCTGCCGCCTGAACAACATCAGCAGTTGGGCCATTTCAGGGCCGATGGATCGGTGGAGACGGCTTCGTCCCCGGCAGCCAATAATGTCAACCTCCTTGTTGAAACAGTAGTGTTGAATTATCTGGCATTACATGGTGAACAGAACAGGTTTTCCCAGCTTTTCCCGAATCATGGATTGGGGAATGCTGCACTTATCGATAGGATGACCGCCTTTGACCCTGTTGGATCGGTTGCCAACGGCGTTTTGATCTAGACCTGATGACAAGACTTCTCATTTTCATCCTTGTTCTGCTAAGTGCTCCAACATTGATGGCTGGGGAGCCATCTGCTGATCCAGTCATGCAAAACTCGCTTTCGGAGCTCAAGAAAGAAGTGATCCGCCTGAACCGTGATCTTTTTGTGCTCAAGGAACAACTGCTTTTTCCCGAAAGCAGTCAGGTATCCATCTTTATCGGGCTGAATGGAAACGCCTTCTTTCACCTGGATTCGATACGTGTCAAGATCGATGGAAGAAATGTGGCCAGTCATCTCTATACGGACCATGAAATTCGTGCCTTGCTCATGGGCGGGTTGCATCGTATCTATCTGGCGAATATGAAGTCCGGGATACATGAGGCTGGTCTGTTTATTACAGGTCAGGACAAGCAGGGCAGAGAGATCAAACGTGCGATAACCCGGGTATTTGAAAAGGGAGAGAATGAGAAATTCCTCAAGATGGAGATCAATGAAAACCGGACGATACAAAGGCCTTCCTTTGCCATTCAGGAGTGGGAATGATTCCGTATTTTCCGGATACTTCACGGTTCTGGTCAGAATCATCCTGCTTGCTGGCCTGTTTATGGTCTCAGATAGATCCATGGCAAATCCCACGGACGAGAGTGATACTCAAACGGCTTTATCCCGGTCTAGCTATTACCAGGAGATGTTGTATCACTATTTTCAGGGAGACTATTTCACGGCCCTGATTCATCTTCTTGCATACAGTCGTCAGGGAAGGTTGCCTCAATCCCTGCCACCACTGGATGTCTCGATGCAGTTTTCATTTGGTGTCTTGCCGTCATTACCTGCTATTGACGATCTGGAAGGGTCACTCTACAAGAGAAATATCCCGAAAGAAGAACGCAACCGCTTTTGGTTTTTTCTTGGAAAGATATATGCACAAAGAGAGTGGTGGCAGCGTGCCGCAATTGCATTTTCGAAAATCGATGCTCCTCTTGAGGACGAAACCCTGGAAGAAGAACGTTTGTTGTATCGCGTGATGCTTCTTGAAAAGGAAGGAGAACTGGAGAAAGCCATAGAATTGATGGAATCAGACCAACGATTGCAGGGCCTGGGACAATATGACCTTGCGATGTTGTATCTGAAAAACCATCAGACTGAAAAGGCGATACTGCATCTGAAGAATATACTTTCAAAGAAACGACGATCCCGGTCAGACTATCTTGTTGGCAAGACTCGTATCAACCTCGCCAGACTGTATCAGAAGGTTGGGCTGACGGACAATGCCCTTGAGGTCCTGAATCAACTTCCGCAGAGAAGCCAGTTCTACTCAGAAGGCCTATTGTTGCAGGCGATAGCCTATCATTATTCTGAAGAGTCGGATCAATCCTATTATATGTGGAAAGCCCTTTCTGACAGAACCGATCTGAATTCCGGAGCACTGAAGACCTGGTTTGCCCTGCCTTACATCTGGTTCAGATCAGACCTTCTGGATCAGGCTGCGGACGGTTTTGCGATGATCCTGGAAAAGATTCGCCGGGAAAAACGGCTGTTGATGCGTTTTTCGGAAAAAATTGATGCCTCTAAGTCCTGGATTGACGAGATAACCCTGGATAACAGCTCTCGTCGGATGGGGTGGTTCTGGAATCCAGGAAAGTACCCGGAAGGGACGCCGACCCTGTTGCAACCGGCCTTTGCCGAGCATGATATGCATGAGGCCTTGTCTGCGTACAGAGATATTGATCGAATCATAAAGAACCTCGAGAGCTGGCGCAACACACTTCCAGTATATTCCGGTATCTTGCAACAAAGACTTGACCAGTTTCAACAAAACAGAAACAAGGTCATGGAGTCGCTCCAGGAGATAGATTTCACCAATATTGATTCCAGAATAAAGAAACTTGATGAGCAACTAGGAGT
>RFGN01000615.1 GCA_003696645.1 Gammaproteobacteria bacterium
ATATTTCGGGGAGAACGAGCTATCTCCGAGTTTGATTGGCCTTTCACCCCTACCCACAGCTCATCCCCTGGTTTTTCAACACCAGTGGGTTCGGACCTCCAGTTCGTGTTACCGAACCTTCATCCTGGCCATGGGTAGATCACCCGGCTTCGCGTCTGCAGCAAGCAACTATGACGCCCTATTCAGACTCGCTTTCGCTACGGCTTCGTCTCTGAAAGACTTAACCTACGCTGCTTACCACAACTCGCTGGCTCATTATGCAAAAGGCACGCCGTCACCCCGGATATACCGGAGCTCCGACTGGTTGTAGGCACGCGATTTCAGGTACTATTTCACTCCCCTTCCGGGGTGCTTTTCACCTTTCCCTCACGGTACTGGTTCACTATCGGTCACAGGAGCATATTTAGCCTTATGCCGTGGTCGGCACAGATTCCCACAGGATTTCACGTGTCCCGCGGTACTCGGGTGTGTGAGAAAGGAGGCTGGTTGATTTCGCATACGGGGCTATCACCCGCTGTGGCTCAACTTTCCAGATGATTCTGCTACCAACCAACTTTCTAACTCCTCTGACAAGCTGCAACTTGTCAACCTCACATCCCACTACCCCTGCTGCACAACGGTTGCAGCCTTATACATGCAGACAGGTTTAGGCTCTTCCCAGTTCGCTCGCCGCTACTACGGGAATCGATCTCTCTTTCTTTTCCTCCGGGTACTTAGATGTTTCACTTCCCCGGGTTATCCTCCCGCTTACACGGGATACCTGCGCATTACCGCAGGTGGGTTGCCCCATTCGGATATCCACGGATCTAAGGTCGCTTGCACCTCCCCGTGGCTTTTCGCAGCTTACCACGTCCTTCATCGATCTCCTGTGCCAAGGCATCCTTCGCGTGCCCTTAGCAGCTTGACTTACAAATCTATTCCACCGACTACCTTACGCTATCAGCAGCCTATCCGTATATCGCATACGTATAATACTTATACTGCTATATATTGTCAAAGAACTATCTTGCGTGGAGCTAATCGGGCTCGAACCGATAACCTCCGCCTTGCAAGGGCGGCGCTCTCCCAGTTGAGCTATAGCCCCATCAGTTACTCTCTTTTGTTTTTGTGGGCCTGGGTGGACTTGAACCACCGACCTCACGCTTATCAGGCGTGCGCTCTAACCACCTGAGCTACAAGCCCAGCAAAACACAATCACCAAAGACTTTTTTAGTGAGTAGTAAAATTAGGGGAAGTGAACATAAGCAGCGGCGATACTCGTTGATTTATGATAATTCCTTAGAAAGGAGGTGATCCAGCCGCACCTTCCGGTACGGCTACCTTGTTACGACTTCGCCCCAGTCATCGGTCTTACCTTCGGCGGCTCCCTCTCCGGCGAACCGGAGTTGGGTCACCGACTTCGGGTACTACCGACTTCCATGGCGTGACGGGCGGTGTGTACAAGGCCCGGGAA
>RFGN01000616.1 GCA_003696645.1 Gammaproteobacteria bacterium
ATGGTTGAAAAGATCGAGCAGACGGCCAAGGAGGATGACGTTGTAGAAACACCGCCATCAGACAACGATGATGGCCTGACCGAGATTGAACGTCGTCAGAAAGAACTGGAAGCGATGATGGCAAAACTGAAGGGCTAGTTTCCCGTTCCGGCCATTTCACGAATAGCCGCCTTTTCTGGCGGCTTTTTTTATCCATTTTTTAGTTGCTCGACATAATCCAGCCTCCATCAAAGTGGCCAGCCCTTGATAAAAACCCTGAAAATTGATCCAGATCAATGTTTTGAGCACTGATTCATACAAGAATATGTCCGAAGACACTATTCAGACATTGCGGAGGAAATCATGGAAACCAAGGAAACCTTGCTGATGGGCGCGGTCGATGTTGCGTTTATCCTGACAATACTTTACCTGATGACCACTGTCATCTAACAGCATCCATACGATAAATAGGCCCTCGAACCCGCATACCAAACGTTGGTATGCGGGTTCATTTTTCTGGGATTGGTTTTTCCTTGATTGAAGAAATCGTCGAACGATCCGAGTATTTCCCGTTACACAGGCTGACCCTTTCCCTGAGAGCCGCAACATCCCGAATGAAGAGGCGTCTGCCACGATAATCCACAACCCCTTCTTCCCTGAAACGTGTCATCAATCGGCTGACGGTTTCAGTCGTTAATCCTAGGTAATTGGCGATATCCTCACGGGGCATGCTGAGTTCGATCTCGTCATGAATATCGTTATAGCGTCGATAGCGCAGGATCAGCCCAAGCAGAAAACTGGCCAGACGTTCCTCTGCATGTCGACTCCCGAGCAGAACCATCATGGACTGGTTTTCGCTAATCTGCTTGCCCATCAGCCCCATCAGACGATTCCTGAGCGGCGTCATTTCTCCCACAAGCCGATCCAGATGCCGCAAGGGTAGTTGACAGAACCCGCTGTCTTCCAGTGCAACGGCGGTACACTGGTACTCTCCATTCGCCAGCCCTTCCAATCCGAACAGTTCTCCGGGCAGAAAGAAACCGGTCACCATTTCATCTCCATCCGCTGTCACAACAATCGTTTTGACTGATCCACTGCGCACCGCATACAGGGAATGGCAGGGTTCTCCAGCATGAAACAGTATCGATTTTTTCTTCACCTTGCGATTACGCCGAATGATCGAATCCAGATATCCAATCTCCTTGTCATCCAGCCCAAGCGGGATACACAGGGTCGAAAGATCACAATCCTGGCAATGCACATGCCCCATCTCAAGCCGCTCCCAGTTGCTCAAGCAATTGCTGCATATCCTCGGGCAAGTCCGAATGCCAGGACATCTGCTCGTGAGTTTCCGGATGTGTCAATTCCAGTTGAACCGCATGCAGGGCCTGATGGCGAAAACCGGACAGACAGGTACGCAAGGCCACTGAACTTCCTTTCGGGAGGCGTAGACGCTGGCCATAGACCGGATCGCCAACCAGTGGATAGCCAATATGTTGCAGATGGACACGAATCTGATGTGTACGTCCCGTTTCCAGTTTAAGCCGGATATGGGTATGGGCTGAAAAACGTTGTATCACTCGATAATGGGTTACAGCCTTTCGTCCATTCTGTACAATGGCCATGCGTTTGCGATCTACCGGATGACGCCCTACTGGGGCATCGACACACCCCCCTGCCGTCATGACGCCACAGACTACAGCTTCATAACTACGCCCCATGGTACGTTGCTGCAATTGTTCGACGAGAGATTTATGTGCCACAAGCGTCTTGGCGACAACCAGCAGACCGCTTGTATCCCGGTCCAGCCGATGAACCAGACCCGCCCTGGGCAGCTTTTCCAGCTGTGGCACTCTATGCAACAGGGCATTCACCAGTGTGCCACTGGCATGGCCAGCAGCGGGATGAACCACCAGCCCGACAGGTTTGTTCACCACAAGAAGCTGATCATCTTCGTATACGATAGCCAGAGGAATCGGTTCCGCCTGCCAGTCCTCATTACGCTTCTCTTGCGGAGGACAAAGCTCTACCTGCTCTCCTCCCCTGACCCGGGTTTTACGATTCAATAATGCCAAATGGTCAACCCTTATATGGCCTGCATCCAGCCAGCGCTGCAGGCAGGTTCGTGAAAAATCCTGATACAGCTGTGCCAACACATGATCCAGACGCATGCCGGACATTTCCCAGGGAACCTGCCGGACAATTTTTTGTATCGAAGGGTTCTCCATCAGTCATTAAAAACGTAAAATCACTTCTCCATACTATAACACCTGAAACCCCAGAGAACATGCGTCTTTTTCTGATTCCCCTGTTAACCGTGTTGCTCATGATGGCAGGCTGTGCCGGTGGCCCTCCTGTTGACAGCAGTGCACTGAGTGCTGCCGAGATCTATAAAAATGGACACACTGCCCTGCTTAGAAAGCATTATCTTGAGGCCATCGACCAATTCGATGATCTGCAAGTCAAATATCCATTTGGCGACTATGCCCAGCAAGGGGA
>RFGN01000617.1 GCA_003696645.1 Gammaproteobacteria bacterium
GTCTCAATCCCTTCTTCATCAGGGGTAGGTGCAACCCGGTTTTCGTCGATGTACTGCGCGATCGCGTAGTTGTTTGTCTCAATCCCTTCTTCATCAGGGGTAGGTGCAACCGCGGAGGGAACTAAATTGGGTCTGTGCCCGGATTTACGTTGACGCTTATCGGAACATGTCAAAGAACAGGGTGTTTAATGCATTATATCGGGGGAGGTTCCAATAATCCAGTGTTATCGGGCTCCCCATGGACACTTCATAAAGGCTGTTACGTCGAAGGCCCGGTTGATTTTCTCTCTCAGGCATGGGTCGGCCTTTATCTCCAGGAACAGTTGTTCAAAGGTTCCTTCAAAACCCTTGGCTTTATCCTCATCGATAGGCGTGAATCCATGGGCGAGCCAGGAATCATTGCGGTGTTTCAACAGGTTCGCAAGTGGGCCCGACTGGTTGTTATCGACCCAAGGGGATCCATAGCGGTCGTGAATGTGCTTTGCGATGGGGTCATGCATTTCGGCTAGGGCGCGGAGGGTGTCCTGCAAGCCAAGTTTACAGGTGGACCCCCGAACGATCCTTTTCTTGTCCTGATATAGTTTCGGGCAGCGTTCTTTGAGGGTATCGAGCCTGACCTGACTGGTCGGAATATTCGTCTCATCCGGAAA
Organism: Gammaproteobacteria bacterium; assembly: GCA_003696645.1. Taxonomy (GTDB): domain Bacteria; phylum Pseudomonadota; class Gammaproteobacteria; order J025; family J025; genus J025. The sequence continues at coordinate 651 of RFGN01000617.1, forward strand.
CTTTTGTCCGGTCTGATCTGCGAAGCGCCACTGCAACAGATACTCACAGAGGCGATAGAATCTGGCAACGGCGTCGTCATAAGCATGGCGGGAGATACATCGACGAGCGTTCTGATACAGGTCAACCATCTGGTGGATCGGATCGCAATTTTTACATTGTTGTAGATGGGATAGCTGATCTTTCAGCCGGGTGAGGTCCCATTGGGCCTTGCTGTACCTGTTGTCATGAGATTCGTCAGCCATGACCTTGGAGAGGTCGTGGCTGGCGCCTTCCCAGTTAAACAGGTCCCATTTCTGGTAGGCCTCGGCGATTTTCCGGAGGGTCTGAGCCTGATATAACAGCAGCCGGACATCAGACGAGGGATCGGCATGAGATTTGAGGCTTTTTATCAGTTCTTGAGTTTCGAGGCATACCGCCTGAAATTGTCCCACGTTGAACAGTCGGGCGAGGATCTCGAGGCGCCGTTCGGTGGTCAGAACAACGGGGACGAGCGTGATGACTTTGTCGGATCTCGTGGCGCGTCCTGTCTGATCGGTTGGGCCGGTGGTGTAATGAAGCTGATCGATCTGACGGCTGATCCCGGCAGCGAACAGGGCCGCCGACATGGCTTTCGTGCCGCTGGTGAAATCCGCTTCGATCTTGATATCGGGGAACTCTTGGCGAAGCTGATCGATCAGTTTCTGGTAACGCGTGGTTAGGGACCCGACTTGATATTCTTGCTCAGGGGGACAGGTGTCGATCCGGCGTTCAAAACGCTGCAACTCTTCGGGGCTCAGTTCGCTATCAAACTTTGGGATGGTTTTTTCCTTCGTGATTTGAGAGCAGAGCTGATAGAGCAGGTCAGGCTCGCGTTCACGGGTGACCTTGGCCAAGGCTTCCCACACCGGGTTTTTATCACCGCCGGTGCCGACGGTCTGTAAAAGGGCCATCCGAGGCCTGGAAGGTTCAGCTGAAGGTTGATCGTCTGGCATGGTTAGAGCAAAAATATTGGGAGGTTACGGGGCCGGATTCTTTGTATGCTTTGGGTTAACGGTGGTGAGAGTCAGGTGTGAATGTCAATCTCATCCAGCCGAACGGCAACCGGCCGTGGGCATAACTTCGAGTCGCGCCCGCCCCCTTATGAGGGCGTCGATTGAACGGTTTGCTTAGAACGACGCACTCGTAGTGGCTGTGTCGCCCTACGCGGATGACGCACTGGTTTTCGGCAAGGTCACTTGATGCCTGAAGCAGGGGTTTCCATACGTGGTATTCGTCCCGCGGGGTATATTCTTGCATCTGCCTTTCTATTTCCGGTTGATAGTATGTGTTGCAGGCCTGGCAGATAGTCTTGATATCAATGGCTTGGGGGAGATTGCATTGTTGTTTTACTTCGGGTTGAAACAGGCGGCACTGTGTCTGGGTCTGGATTGTTTCGCCCTCCATGGCAGACCAGGTCATATCTCGATACATTTTGATACCCCTAGGGTCCGGGGCGGTGCCGCGTGTTGAATTCAATTTCCGTATAATCTTGACACTGTCGATATAACAGGCGTCATCGGGTAAAGATGCATCACTGATCGCCAGCTGTCGAAATGGGTCATGGTAAAGATCGATTCGGTTGTTCTTGAAATAGCCTAACGCGTGAGCTTCAAATATTTGGCCATTGGGTCTTGGATCATTTACCAAGCTTAGAAGGCGTCTGTTGTTCTGCTGATCGTCCAGCCAGTAATCGACCAGGGCGGTACGTATAGCACCTTTGATACTTGACCCGGGGATATAAGGCATGCCGTTATCCGGCCTTCTCGTGAACAATTCAACCTCAACCTTACGCTCAGGGTTGGCAATGCTTTCCTTCAGTTCGTTATACAGTATTAATTCGGGGATCTGTACCGCGAACAGATAATGATCTGAATTTGCATGCCTATCCACCCATTCGCGAAGCTGAGGGATATCGGCCCGATCCAGAAGCTCATAGTATCGGGCACGTTGCGAGCCATTCAATGACGAATACAACTTGGGCAGGTCCAGCGCAATAAGCCAATGATGGTTATTATTATTTCTCAATGTGAAAGAATAAGGATCCACCGATTCGCCCGATCCGATATGGACCGGGCTGAGGATTTCGATAGTAAGCGAATAGCTTTGAAAAGGCGCTTTCATGATTTGGCCTCCGTCAGTTCGTGTAGCCGGCAGGCCATCAGTGGGGCGAAGGCATAGTGTCGAATCGCGGGATCTTCATGGACGGACCCGACGAGGCGACCGATCCACGACCGATGGCTTCCATTCGCCATCAGGACACTGCCGCGACGCAGCATCCTGACGGGGCGCTTTTCTCGCCGAGTAGACCCGGATTCGGTTACTTGGATAGCATAAAGACCTCCCAGGCGTCCAGCCCGGATATCGATAGGGGCGTAGCGGGCCGGCGGATCGGATTTTGATGGTGTTGCGGGGCCGAGGGTGATCAGGGCGTTAGGCTGTTCACATCTGGGTAAAGCATCCGGTTGAACGTCGCACACAACCAGGTGGCCACATCCGTTAGATCCGTCTCTGCCGTACCCACCCATTAAACCGTCTTCAAAAATCTGGGTAATTTGATCAACAGTCATATTACTGACAGCCCAGACGTCAAAATCCTGATGTTGTTCTGAGGTATAGCCGGTGGGGATTGTGTATAACGTCCCGCCGTCTTCCTGAGCCGTGCCGCCGGAGAGTCGGTTGATGGAAGCGTGTGTTTCCGTGTCATACACGACTGAGTCGTGTGAATGATCGGCCTCGATCAAGGCATGCATGAGCGTGTCTTGATCAAGGTTGCCCATGATGGTGGCCCAGGTATCACGCGGTAGCCACTCGATCCGACGAGCTTTTTTCATTGTCTGATATTGGTCAATCGAGAACGACTCGTTCGAGAGATGAGGGGGGGGCAACTCGGGGACAGGCAGATAGCCCGCAGGCATGGGCGAGCTGATAATCAGTGGGGGTTCGGGCGTTTCATATGCCTGAAGCCATTGACAAAGTGCGTCATTGCCATGTCGGTAGCGATATCCCCATGCCAGGTGTCCCCAGAGCGTGTCCGATTCAAGCGGGGTACGGATCCGACCGGTTAATCGGAGTCTGATCAGATAGGTGTTCACGATTGATGAGCCGTACTGGATTATGATTTATGAAAACTGCAACTGGGGTAGATTCAAATCAGTCCCGTTTTCCTGCAGATGCAACTTGATCTTTCCGTTACCCCGGCTGCCGCCACCACCCAAGGCATCCATTTCCAGCAGCGCCAGAGATGTGAGGACGACTTCTTCGAAAAGTGCTGGGTCATCGGTGGAGGTAGGCAGCTGGAACTCGCGATATATCAGTTCCCACTGGAAAGTTACACCAGGGATTACGCGTTCCATGGGGCGGGGGTTGGGCATGGCTGTGAGCCGATTGATAGCGTTTTCACTCTTGACCTCAGTGATAGGAATGCCGGATTCGTATGCCTCGCGACTTGCAGGTGTCAACACGGCATCCCGAACAATTAGCCGTGTCGGCCCATTCGCACGATGTGAGTCTGCAGACACGCCAAAGACCCGTGCGGTTTTCGAAGCGGGGTCGGCGTTGAGTACGTTACCGTCCTTAGGAACTTCGTGGTGATACCATTCAGCGAGACTCCTCATCTTGCCTCGTAAAGATGAGCCGGGAATGAATGGCTCTCCGGTTGCAGGATTTCGTATGATCGGGTTGTCGAGTCCTGAAATCTCCATTGTATCTGCGCTTCCCCCGATCCGCAGGCCAGTGACCACTTCTATCGTGCCGATGATTTTTCGTATCGACTTTATTTTACACTCGCTCATTTGCTAACCTTTCCTTTGCCATAAAGGAAGCCCACGACAGCTTCAAAATGCAGAGTAAACAATTCGAAGGCTTCGACATTACTCGGTGGAACACGTTTAATCGCCTCTTGCAGAAATGTGCAGAACTCACGAGGGGCTTGGCCCTGTCCGCCCTTGCGCATCGCATAACTGGCCTTACTCCGAACCATCTTGAACAATGGCTCGATTTCGTTTTGATACACCTTACGGCGGATTTCAGGATCTTTGCCTTGTGATCTGGACTCTAGTCGGCGGTACAAATTCTTGATATCCGAAAAGAATCGACGAAGCTGGTTTGAGTTAATTTTCCCTAATACTTTCGCCTGTTCTTCTGCTATGGTGTCCAGCAACTCCGATTTGGGTTTTGAGGGGTCAAAGAGTACTTCTACATCCTGTGTATTCTGGTTATTGCGTGGGTGATAGTTTTGTTGTTTTCCCATCGTCATCTCCTCTGAGCGAGTAAAGCGTGAGTGATGCGGCAACCCGTAAGACTCCTGCATCCGTCTCATTAATATTTATCAAATGTCGATGTAGTTCTTTATCGTCATCCGATACTGATTCCGAACTATGAATTGGCAGATTGCGTGCTAAGTCGTAATTCAACTGGCTTCTCCACTTCAGGTCAGACAGCCGACATTCATCTGTGGTGCAGTTAATAGCCATATCCGCATAGCGTAGGCAGCGATATACCAGTGACTTGGTGGCTCTTAATTGATGGTCATTTACTGTGGCAGCACGTCGCATGATTCTGTGAAGGCTCAACGCCTTTTTCAGCTGTGCCCAAGATAGGGGGAGTCCCATCACAACGATTTTGTTACGCCCCCCGTCTTTAGCCAGCGTCAGTGACGCCTCAGCTTGTTCGGCCAGCGATGAGATGGGGGTTCGTGGTTTGGCAAACACGATTCCGGCAGATAGTGTAATCGCAGGATTATGAACAGTGTAGGTGTGCAGCCAATCATTGATGGAATCAGCCAGCTGAACCATATCAAACCAAGGGCCAATCAGAAATAAGTCATCTCCGCCACTGAACACGGAATAGACATTTCGGTATGAGTTTCGAATCTGCGTATCTAGGTAGCCGCGAAAAAACAGGTCCAGACTCCGGCTCATCGCAGCAATGCGCCCAAGTGTTGCACGATTTGTCACAGTGCGATCACCTTGTGGGGTGAATCCATATGCCATCAAGTAGCCAAGATTATCTACGTCAGCTTTCAATGCGGCAAGCATGGGGAAGCGGTAACATGCATTGGTATCTGGATCACGGCTACGCTGTGCCAGAAAATCGAGCGGAAGTGGTGCTCCAGATACTATATCAAAATCATCTTCACAGCGATCAGCATTCGAAGCAGTCCGTACGTCTTCTTCCGTTGCAATCGGAATGTAATTACTGATCACTAGATAGGGGATATTCAGCTGTGATGGAAGATTCAAAGCATAGTATCGAGAACATTCTGGTATCTGTTCGGATAGGGTAATATTGTAACCAACTATGGTTAGATGACTGCCACTGGTACACGCATCTGATTGTTGGATGCCAATATACTTGCATCGTGGCAATTGCTGTCCGAGTTTCACCATCATTCTGTCGAATTCGGGGTCATCAACTGGTAAACCATACGTTGACCCGAGCCACGCGGCATCATCTGAGTGCCAGCATGAATCTGAGGAAGACCAGCATGATCGATAACAATTTAGTTCAGACGATGCAGCTGCTTCTGATATAGATCGTAGAGCCAAGCCAAAACAAGTTTGAGAAAATACGTTGTCACCCAGAGGTTCTCCGACAGTGAGGCGTAGTCGAATTGTTCCGAGTAATTCACTATCAATCCAGTGGCGTATATATTTCTCGGCTTCGTAGACTTTGTCTAAGACATCATCTGTATCAGGTATTAGAAGTACACCATGTCCGCCGGCTTCCAAGATAAGATTGGTAATAGGAAGTCCCGTGGTGTCCAATATCCGCCGACCAATCAATGCTGATAGAAGACTCACGTAGAATGAGCGGGCACGCAGCAGCTTGGCACGGCCTTTCGTTCTGGCTCCTGCTCCATCGATTGGTGGGATATGACGAAACACAAACCTTTGTATGCCGCCTATCTCATAATTGATAAAGCGATAACGCCCTGGCATGCGTAGGCCATCTGTTACATCGTTTTGAGGCATAGCTCCAAGGCAGCCAGCAATAGCCGCGACTGCGCGTGCGTGGTCATGCAGGCTAATATCCGGGTTCTCTTGACGACGCCGACTAGAAGGAAGATTAACAAACAGACGTGAAGATATCGAAAATAAAGACTCAACAAATGACCTAGGATCCAGGTATTTGCCTGTTAACACCTCCTCAAAACGATCAGTTACACGTTTGCATGCATCACGGTAGCTGTCTAACGTACCACGAGTCCCTGGCATAAACTTGTCATTGAAGCATAACTCACTTGGAGGGATCTGAACGGCTCTGTCTTCAAGATATACGTCAGAGCCTTGCTGTCCACGTATCCGTAAATGCATGAACACACTGTCTAAGCCAGTAACGGCCTGATCGCTAAGTTCATTATGTTGCCGATCTAATCCACTGGCAAGCCTATCGGCCTTACATAGTAGCTCTTCTGCCAGTTCTCCGGAAGATGGATTATGATGATACGATGCGATCCGAAACAATTTATGGTAGTTCAAACCACCCCAGTCACATTTTGTATTGAGACGTTCCAGCACATCAGCAGTGTGAAGAGCATGACGATGTGTGCGGCGACCTCCCGTGTACGATGATGCAGGACAGACTTGCGATTCTAGATCTGAAATAGTATCTAACACTGAGCGTCCAGACGGTTCGGCCACCTTCCCAACGTCGTGTAATAGCCCAGCCGCCGCCATGAGATGCGCTGACTCGTTTATCCGAAGAGGAGGGGGAGGGATCAAGCGATAGAGATCTGCTGCCAAGATACTCTTCCTAAACCAAAAGATGTGTTTTTCCCAAGGTGTATGCGATAAACATATTGGGCCCATTCGCCCACTCTATGCCATGGCCCCTCAATATCTACCCAGCCTATTAAGCCAGACAGACGCACTTTTCTTTTTTGTCGGCCAGAATAGCGGTAGATGGACCACCCGCGCAGCTGCTGGTTAACCACTTTGAATGATGCATGATCAAGTCTTTCTAATATTTCAGGTCTGGTCGTAGCACCGAACATGTGAGTTAAGATCTGCCAACGGCGACGTCCCGCAAGGATTATGTCCATGCCTTCAATCTGTTGGGCAGATCTACCCCGAACTCGTAGATGTAACGGTGTGTGAAAATGCCATCTCACCACACCGTTAAGTGGTTGGTCGGATGGAGGAATAGGATCCATCACAGGGACTGTTAGGTTGCTGTTATTGTCGCTCCATATCACTCTGCCATTATTCCCATCGCGGATGAGATCAATGGAAAACGGAACTCTTCTGGGACCAATTCCACGCTTAGCAATGCGACGGAATGTTTCAACAATGTATGGGCTCCACCTTCCTGCCTCACCAAACAAGCGAAGAGCCCATTTGACTCTGATAGGGTCATCCCCCCAGCTACCGGGCGATGGCACATCGAGAACAAAAGGCTGGGGGATTGATGGATAACGGCGTAGAATCGAACGATTCGCTGGGGGTGAGCCCCAAAATATAATCTGATAAGGGCATATATCTTTGAGAAAACAGATATCGCATTGTTTATGTGATACTTGGCAGGCCACATCTTTCAAGACGTAACCTAATGCTCCTCTCAAC
>RFGN01000618.1 GCA_003696645.1 Gammaproteobacteria bacterium
ATGATCCAGAGGGGAATCAAAAAAGGCGATCACGTCGCACTCTCCTGCCTGAACCTACCATATTTCCCAATGGTGTATTACGCCATTCTCAAAGTAGGAGCAGTTGTCGTCCCTCTCAATGTTCTTCTTAAGAGACACGAGATTCAGTACCACCTCGAGGACAGTAATGCCAAAGCGTATTTCTGCTTTATCGGGACACCAGAGCTCCCCATGGCACAGGAAGGATACGCTGCATTCAAGGAGGTCGATGCATGTGAGCACTTCTTCGTAATCACGCCTCCAGGGGTGTCAAATCCATTACCAGATGTAGAGACCCTCGATCAATTGATGGCAGATCAGAGCTCGAAATTCACCTCGGTCTTCACCTCACCCTCTGATACGGCAGTCATCCTCTATACTTCTGGTACAACTGGGAGACCTAAGGGTGCTGAACTCACACACAGCAATATATACATCAATGCAATGACCTGCCAAATGATGTTCCAACAGACATCTGATGACATCCACCTCATAACCCTCCCACTTTTCCACTCATTTGGACAGACTGTTCAGATGAATGCAGGAATTCTGAGCGGATGTACACTGGTAATCATTCCAAAATTTGATCCAGCAGCAGTTCTCAGTGCATTTCAGGAACATGAGGTGACATTCTTCGCAGGAGTCCCTACCATGTACTGGGCTCTTCTCAATGCCGATACAACTGGATTTGATCTTGATAAGATCTCCTCTACCCTCAGATTAGGAGTATCTGGAGGTTCGGCAATGCCAGTTGAAGTGATGAGACAGTTTGAGGAGAAGTACAATATCACCATTCTTGAAGGATATGGTCTCTCTGAAACCTCACCAGTCGCCAGTTTTTCAAGGCTCGGGATGAAAAAAGTGCCAGGATCCATTGGAGTACCCATCCCTGGAGTAGAGATGATCATCGCAGGTGAGGATGACAAGGAACTACCACCTGATTCGATTGGTGAGATTCTCATCAGAGGACCAAATATAATGAAGGGTTACTACAACAAACCTGATGCGAATACGGAAGCACTCCGTAACAACTGGTTCCACAGCGGCGATATGGGTAAGATGGACGAGAATGGATATTTCTACGTGGTCGACCGTCTGAAAGATATGATCATCCGTGGGGGGTACAATGTCTATCCCCGCGAAGTCGAAGAGCTGATGATGAAGAATGAAAAGATCTCCCTTGTTGCAGTTGTTGGGATCCCCGATGAGAAATACGGAGAGGAGATCGTGGCGTATGTCGTCCTCAAAGAAGGACAGACTGCAACTGAAGAGGAAATCAGGGATTGGGCTAAAGCCAATATGGCTGACTACAAATATCCAAGAAAGATCATCTTCAAGGATCAGCTACCGATGAATGCTACAGGAAAGATTCTAAAGAGGGTACTCA
>RFGN01000619.1 GCA_003696645.1 Gammaproteobacteria bacterium
GAAACCTGTCAAGTTGAGCCTTTGCAGGTCTGCATTGAAATCCCAGACAAACATGGAGCTGATGCCCGTCCCTGAGATGGAGCTGTGAATCTGGGTTCGACCCAGCAGGTCGTTATTCCCCCCATCCCAAATGGCATAACTGACAACAGGGGTGTTGTCCTTGGCGGCATAGAAGTCCGGGGCATCCGGGGGCACCGCGTTGGGGTAATAGTTGGCTCCCTGGGCCGGGCTCTGGAAGCCGGAGGTGGTGCTGAACGTGGTCACTTGAGTGATGTTCTGATGGCCGTTCGCCACATCGTTGGTCGTACCGTCCCACCTGACGATGACGTCAGCGTTGGCCGTGGGAGTGACGGATACTGCAAACAACAATCCCAGTACAGGAAACATTTTCTTTCTCAATCGCATGGATAACCCTCCAAAAGATAAGTGATCAGTTCTGATACAAAACACAGCGGTGCTGATTAACAGGCGGTTACAACAAATCATGTGAGATGATCAGGAGCTTTCTCCACCGCCTTGGTTCTCCTCCCATCGGCCGTTGATACCCACACACAGCCGTCAACAATCTTCCTATTAACGACTTAATATTACCCCACCCCCCGATCCGGTTCTATGGTAAAAGCCACAAAGCACTTGTCATTTATGGGATCAGGTCGGACTGTGATGGCCATCAAGATCGGCAGCAATGCAGTGCCGATACAACAGGGATAACCCATACAGATTGCCCTGTTTTACATGACAACATCGTGTTCACACATTCTCCGACATATCTGCCGGAAGATTAAGGGGAACATGTAAAAAAATACCGGGCGCCGTGGGAGCGACGCCCGGATAACAGTGTTTGAGGACAGTTTATTCAGGATCTGTATGGACTCGGCCGTTACCCCGAGCCACAGCAGACCATTGTGTTTATCTCAACGGCGACGGCGGGAGACTGCCAAGCCCACCAACCCCATCAGGCCAAGGGTAGCGGGTTCCGGAACCGCATTGGCCGGTGGCGGGGTGCCGGCATTCCAATTCCCTAGGACAGTGTTCAGGTCTTCGATCCCGATGAATCCATCACCACTCGGATCAGCAAGCGGGTTGCCGGGAGGCACATTGAGATTCCAGTTACCAAGCACCAGGTTCAGGTCGTTGATGCCCACAAAACCGTCACCGTCCAGATCGCCTGTCAAGACCGGTGTGCTGGGGGTTCCTTCCGCACGGAAGCCTGTCAGGTACATACCACCGCCGGTAGATGTACCGACAATGTCAAACTCGTAATAGAAGCCGACCATCTTGACTCCCTGCAGGTCCAGATTGCTGCCTAGGATACCCTCCGCATGAGGTGCGAAAGTGGCCACGCCGGCGACATGCGGCGTGTAGGCTACCCAAACCACATCCGCTACAGTCGTGTTGTTGTCCTGACCATTAGCGGGGAAGATGAACTGACTGGCGTACCATTGACC
>RFGN01000620.1 GCA_003696645.1 Gammaproteobacteria bacterium
CCCAGGCCTTCACGATCCTGGCGTACTGACGAGTCGTAATATGAGCTCCGTGCAGGCATCGGCTGGGAAAGAGCCAGGTGTCACCGATGAGTCCGGCACCGGAAACCCACTGCTGCACCGCCTCTCGCGTTTGGTCCGTGATCTCGAAACGGACAGGCATGCCGGTCTTCTGTTGTATGACCGAGGCACGAGACATCACGGCTCCGGAGCGCATTACGTCACTGGTTCGTAACTTGACGATATCGCAGGCACGCAGCTTGCTATCGATAGCCAGGTTGAACAAAGCCAGGTCACGGGTACGGCCCTTGATTTTCAGTAAGGTCCGGATGGACCAGATTTCCTGGGGCTTCAGGGGTGGTTTTTGTCCGGTCATCCTTCCCTTGTTCCATGGGGCATGAGGAGGTGAGTTGGTTTCGGAATGGGCAAAGGGTTGCATGGGAATTCCTCCTTTCTCAAGGGATGGAATCCCAAGTATGGCGCTTCCTGGATAACATGCCTGCACTCCTGAGAGATCGCTGGCGCGTTTATGTGGTAGGTTTTTCCATAATAATCAATAAGATATGATCCATAACAGGCGGCCGCAACCAAGCTGCTCGACACCAGTTAAACTAACCCTCACGGATAGTTACATTTGTCCTTGGATCAGAACCACACAGGTCATCGGATGATCAGGCTGCCACTACCTGAGAACCCGATAAGGAGGCGACACCATGCAACCGGCCAAACAGGACGCATTGGATATAATCGGCAAACTGCCCGATGACGCCGATATGGACGAAATCATGTACCGGCTCTATGTGCTGGACAAGATTCGCAAGGGTCAAGAGGCCGCCAATCAAGGAAAAACCGTCACCAGCGAAGAGCTCAAGCGCGAGATCGACACATGGTGATCTGGTCAGATCCGGCGAAGGTTGATCTGCGAGCTATCCATGACTTTATTGCCCACGACTCAACACACTACGCCAAGAAGGTTACCCAAGACATCGCGGCCAAGCCGGATATCCTCGACAAGTTGCCACGTATGGGCAAGATAGTACCGGAACTTGGCAACGAAGCGATCCGGGAGCTGTCGCTCTATTCCTATCGCATCCTCTACGAAATCAGGGAGCCCGATGTCGTTGTGCTAGCGGTAATTCATAAGCGAAGAGATTTGCAGCCGGAGATGGTTGAGCGATAGGGCGCTTTGCGACCTAAGCAGACACTCAGACCAATTAACCAATAACGAGCAATCTCCCGGCTCTGCCGGGGTGACAGCAAAAGTTCGACAGATCCGCGAGCCCATCGGGAAAATTCCCAGTCGTGACCAGTCGTGAGCCGCTAAGCACACTGGGTAGGAGAAATACGATGGACGAATAGAAGAGTCTAGGTCACTCCAAGTAGGAGTGTAAGTGCCACATGGCTTTCATTCCGAAATACCGGAGGGAAGCGCTTTTACGGGCAGTTGAGGCGCCATCTGGAAGGGGTGATCCACCGATTGGCAGGTGAGAAGGAAAGCCGAATCGAGGAAGGACACCTGATGGTGGATCATGTGCACATGCTGATAAGCATTCTGCCGAAGTACGCGGTTTCCCAGGTGTGGGTCAATTGGTACTGCTGCTCGGATAACCGCCTTTAGACAGCTCGCAGAACTAAAGCCCCCGGCTTTGCCGGGGGATACTTACTCTTGCCTGGAAACACTCAAGCCTTGCGGCGACCGAGGCCGAGGCCGGCCAGACCTAGGCCCAGCAGGCCCAAGATAGCGGGCTCCGGGACGGCAGCAGGGGCTTGATTAAAGATGAAATTGTCATATCCAATGCCCGCGGGGTCGGTATTCGTGAGAGATACACCGGCGATCCTGTCACCGCCTGTGGTCCGGAAACCGAAGAAGCCGTCTGAGGCGATGCCTTGGGTGATACTGCCCAACAGGCCGCCGTTTGCGTCGAAGAACTGGGCGGTAAAGCTACCACTGCTTGACCCTACGATATCGAATCCGAATACGTCGGTCCCCGTGTCCAGGAGGACGGAGAGCGCGCCTTCACCAATTGCGAACCCAAGGTCACCATAGATGACATTGGAATTGAAGTAGAAAAGGATACCGATATTGTCTGCAGGGGAGGGATTCGCGACCAGGCTCAGCGGGCTGCTGGGTGCGCCGGAAAGAGCATCAAAGCCGCCCGCAGTGCTCAGCGTTTGCCCAGCGAAGTGTTCCCCATAGGTAGCACCGGGCTGCGAAATCAGGCCGGCGACGTTACCGGTAGCGAGTGTATCGAAATTGTTCGCGACCGTCCCAGTGATCGTGTTATCGATAATGACTCCCGCCTGGGCGCTCATAGTGGCGAACAGAAATAATGCGAGAAGCACCGTGCGTTTCATGTCGTATTCCTTACGTAGCTTTTGATCACTCGCAAGAGAATATGCATTATTGATGCCACAATGAAATGATCCATATAACTCAGGGAGTTGCATTGCCTTTGTTCCGCTTGGTTCGCTGGAGTGTAAAAAATCCTGACACCAGCCTGCTTTATTTTTCTGTGGGTAAAGTGGTCCTCTGGCCCGACACCTTCTGCGGTGTGATCTGAGTGGACGATACGCACTCCTTCGGTTTCTGCCGGGCAATCCAGAAGGCCCATCTCCGAGAGATGACTGACCTGACGCCCGCCAAGCGGCAACAGCTGAGGCAATGGTTGCAGTGGAAGAAGTGGATACGATATATCGCCGATCGATCTCCCCAGCCAGAGCAACGTGGTGCCGCATTTGCACTGGCAGGTGATCTATCGCCGGATAGGACTATAGTAAAGAATAAACGACATTTTCAGCATGGCGTCAATGTCCGAGTTTGGCCGGACTTCGACCGATGAGCGACCGGTTATGGTCGCTCACCGTGCCTGACAGAATCAGATCTCGATCCGTTCTGCCATCTCCAGCGCATCGTCCACTTCGACCCCCAGGTACCTTACCGTGCTCTCGAGTTTCGTGTGTCCAAGCAGTAACTGGACAGCGCGAAGGTTCTTGGTGTGCTTGTAGATCAGACTGGCCTTCGTGCGC
>RFGN01000091.1 GCA_003696645.1 Gammaproteobacteria bacterium
CTACCATACAGGATTAGATTAGGCAAGAAAGGTATTTTCCTGAAAGACATCAAATGGCTATTTGTTATCAACAAGCAGCGGATAGTTCTTTCTGGAAAAGAGCTGATACAATTAGATTTCGAGATCCCTGCCCTTTCTCCAGGAGAGCTGAAATGTTATCTTACCCACGGAGAACAGCAGGTTGAAATAACCTATCCCTTTCCCGTCCCGACTGTGTGGACACAAATCTCCCAACCTTTACTTGATCTTTCTTTCAAGCCTGATTTATTTCGTTATAGCGAGGAAAGTTTTGTTGCCGAGACGATCATGGAGATGCTCGCTACCCACTATGAGCCGCTGGTAAAATTGTGTTGGATGCATCTCCTTTACAAACAACACGTGTTGATCAACGACTTCCTCAAAAATATCCGGGACATGGTCAAAAGCCACCAGCAAAAGGCAGGAAGATCGTGAAATTCATCGTTGAGCCCGATCCTTGTGCCGACCATCCCCGGGAATAATACAATCCTCCCACATCTTAAACAGCGAGCCATGAATCATCTTGCCGATTATGTTACTGAAGTCCAGATTTTCATCGGAGATATCAAACCGGATTATCTGGAAGCAGGCCCGATCGCGTTTGACCTGGAAACAGATCCATGTAATTTTGACGCTCCCCTCTACTGGAGGTCAGCCCGGCCTCGAATTGTTACAGTCTATTCTCCTGAAAGCGGGAAGGCTGGCATTGTTCAGCTCAAAGAATGTATTGAGCCTGTACACCTGATTGAGTTACTGGAATCATCTCCTCTGTATGCACACCATGCTCTTTTTGATCTTCGTTTTCTTATTCATTATTATGATTTTATGCCACTTCAGAAAGTAATCTGTACCAGATTACTCTCCAAAGCGGCAGAAAACTATGGCGTCAAGTTCTCGAGTCATTCTCTGAAAGACCTACTTGCCCATTTCCATCTTGCTTATCTGGATAAAACACTGGCGCTCAGCGACTGGACACAAGCACTTACTCAAACGCAAGTTGAGTATGCGCTGAAAGATGTGATTTATCTTCCAGACCTCACAAAGAGACTTTCGGGTTACATTCCGGAAGATTCCCCACTTGCATTTTCGCTGGAAACCATGTGGATTGCTCTTCCCGAGATAGCGCGTCTGCAGACGCTCGATATTAATCCTTGCGGCCGCTGAACAAAGGACTTGCAAAACCTGTCTCTCTGGATTATATTTGAAAAGCCGGGCAAAGAGGGTTCCTTAGTCTGAGGCAACGAAGCTAACTTACTCTCCGCCCGGTATTTTTGAAAACGCTGGGCCCGAACGGGAATTCCTGTTCGGGCCCTTTCGTTTAATCTTTTGAATTTACTTACCATGTATTGCAAAGAGCTTTTGTTGGATCAGTTTTCCATCATCCTTCTTGATGAAGGGCAGGAAAGGCTGGAAGGAAGTCTTCATCAGGTTGGCAACTTGCCGATCTTTACGGACTTCATTCCCACCCCAGAACAGGTGCAGTTCATCCTGCGGATGAACACGATTCTCTCCAGGTCACTCTTTACCGAGAAGCAGCGCCGTGAGGCAGGGTTGGATCTGCTCTTGGCGCGGCAGATTCTCGATTATGTAGAAACATACGGCCTCGGCCACCCGGGCCTGTTCAATATCCCTGTCAATGAGCAGGAGATGGTGCAGGCTCAATTCATTCGCGGTCTGACCCGGGAGGAAGCCGTAAGCGAGTTTCGCGCGATGATTACTCTTCGGGAGGCCATTGAGCGGCCTCAGGCTGTGGCATCCGTTGTCAAATGTCTGAACGTTCCCTACAGCATTGACGAAATCAAAAGCAATGAGCTGCGCATCCTGCTGTTTCGTCCTGGAGTGGACAAACTCAAAGATGGAGACGATCTCGTCCGCATACTCGTCTACCACCTGACGGGCAAATCGATAGTGGTCAAAAACAAGGAGATCTTTAACCTTCTCAGGACAGGATTCAGCTCAGACGCTTTCCTGCTACTAGACAAGTCCAAACAGCAGGCAGCAGAGGTGTTCCACCGGCACAAGCCCATCTTCATGGCCATCAAATCGAACAAGGTCATGCGAGATGTTGGCATTGCTCCCGTCATCAACAAGATCTCCAAGATGGCCAAGCAGTTACATAAACCCATCTCGGAGCCGGCATCTCGTACGATTATCCGGGATGCTCTGACGGGGCATGTCGATCCCGACCTCGCGCTTCCCACCTTTTCGACGCGGGACCTGTTCCGGGTACTTAATGCTATCGGAGGTCGGCTTGCACACGTCACGGGCCAGGTTTACAGAAGGTGCTATTTCGTGCGAAACGGCAAGGTCTTTCACGAACAAAGAGAGCCGAAAGCCTATGAGACGACAGACGGACTGAAGGAGCTCTCGTTCAAAGTGCTCGCCGTACTCGAAAAACGTCTGCGTCATCTCCAGGGCAAAAGCATCCTGCTTGATCCTCGCATCTCCTTTGGCTTGCCCATCTCCGAAAAACGTGCTTTGGGCAACCTGCCCGCCGGCACTCGTATCGCCCTGGATACGGATATGCCTTTCGGCATCTACTGGGACAAAGACTCGGGAGCAGAGGACCTCGACCTGAGCCTTGTCGACAAGGGAGGCGAAAGGTACGGATGGGGAGGCATGAGCGCCTATTCCAGCTCGAACGTGTACTTTTCGGGCGACATGACGTACCCCCGTCCGACAGCGACGGAGTTCTACCTGTTCAGGAAAGAGGTGATCGATCTGATTGTCGGCGTGAACGTGTACGCCGGCCGTGTACCCTGTAAGATGCGATTTGTTGTCGGCAAAAAGAGCGACGTGCTCAATCGAGACAACTGGAATGTGGATGAACTGATTGTGAGCGCCGACTTTAAGCTCCGTAAGTACATGTGCTTTCTAGGGAGAACCGTGCGCTCGGAAACAGGCAGCTTCTTCCTCGTCAACCCGCTTGCACTAGACAACAGTCATACGTCCTTCAGGGTGGCTCTCGATGCCGTATTCGATATGATGGCGCCTTACCATTGGACGGTTGACAGGCTCCTCATGGCACTTGGCATTCCGTACGACACCGTGCCGATGAAAGAGTCTTACGACCTGGTGTTTTCTCCCGACACGCCGTATCATACTCTCGAAAGCGAGATGCTTGGGCATAGCGTTTTGCAGGATTAATCCGGGTCCTTTGCTAACAGAGCACCCACAAACCTCTACCGAAAGATGAAAAGCAAGGTCCCGAATCCAGGAAGCGAAGAGGCTGTCAAGCGGGGCTGCACCTGCCCCGTGTTAGACAACGCTTTCGGCAAAGGCTATATGGGACAGCCTGGCGTGTTCGTGCAAGTTGCAGACTGTCCCATTCACGGTCTCAAGTCCGAAAACCAGGACGAAACCAAATCTTGACAAGTCATGGCGCATCCCTATCATCATGCTGTCCGAAGTGTAAGGCTTTTCGGAGGCAAACCGGAGGATTACATCGAAATCCACAGCTGGTTTGACGAGACAAAACGAAACTACGCCGACTTCCGCCACCGTGCCCTTCGGCACCACAGCCTGGGCATCTACTGGTACGAAGAACAGTTCGGCGTGACCATCACCAATTCAGACGGTAAGGAAATACCAGTTCGCATCATCGGGGAGCAGCACGTCAAAGACGATCTTGGCTTCATCCCAACAGTCGAAGACTGGCTCAAAGCCATCAAACCAGAACGGTGGATGGTAATGACACGCCGCGACGTCAACGAACGTATGCAACAAACCAACGAACAGCCGTGACCCTGCAGGAGAGAATTCAAAAGCGTTTGGAAAGCGCACGCGAGGCCATCGAACGATATTGTGGTAATCAAACCATCGAAAATTATTTTGAAGGTAAGAGCATACATCATGTGTCCAAGGACAAACTGATTGACGTTGTGGAAAAGCTTATTGCACATGGTGTCATCGGTTTACATTACGTTTTTGGAGGAGGATCCGACGAAGCCTACATCAAAATAGATTACGTTTTTTACGACAAAGAAGTTACCGAAAATAAGTTACAAAACTTATCTTTCGATGTACTTGAGGAGTACATAATTAATGTCGTCTTCGACGGGTATTACAGCGGTGCCGGAGAGGGATTACCATACGGGCATTACGTCCAGATCAAACTGGAGACGATGGAATGCCGTCTCATCTATGAGTATTGGTATGAAATGGCTGAAAGGCATATTACCCAACCCTTTTTTAACGCGTACCGATGAAACGCTTAATCAAGAACCTGATCGAAAAAGTCCGGGTCTGGTGGTGGAAACACGCAGAGCTTGACCCCGAACTTGGGGGATTTCTCCGCAAAGTTGCCCGATTCCGGGTTGGCATGCCACTGACTGAGGTAGATAGTTCGCAGTCCAAACTACTCATTCAGGCGCTGCAACACAAGTATTTGCGACTCACGTCAGGATTCGCAGATTACGTTGCCGTGCCCATTCTTCAGCTCACCGAAAAAGGAAAACAGTTGGTGAATAACGTACATGAAAAATCCTAAGAAACTCATTGCTATATTCATTACAGATTTGCTCTGTGTGCTTGGGAACATTGTTGTAGTGTTGCTTCTGGCGACGCTGTGTCGGGATATTGTAGATCCAAACATTTCGATCATCTTATTTGCGGTGGTTTTCACGACGATCATGTTCTGGGCATTTCATGAGAGAGAAAAATGAGTCTCAGAAAACACACACGCAGGCTTCAACGCGGATTAAGACACCACGCCGGCCTTCCATTCGGCGTGGTGCTTCCTCTTATGGCATTTTTTGTCGGAATACAAGTAAGTGTGGAAAGAGCCCTTTGGTGGTTTACTCTGGTGGCAATTCTAGTATGGCTTCCCATTTTGTATTCGGCATGGAAAACAGGGCGTTGAATACTTATGAAGATCTCTATCAGAATTACTCTAGAAAACTGTCCTCTAGAAGAGCGACAAAAAATCTTCGACTCATTAGATTCTGTTATCATAGATTTTAGGACCTCACATCCTTCCATACCATATGGGTACATTGAAGGACAAGATCTCCTTAGCCTCCTACGAACTGAATTGGTCAGTCCGGACAAAATTGTTTGCTCATGCACGTTTGACTCAGGCGTATATGATGCAGAATCAGCGTTTGAGTTGTTTACAAAAATCTGTGATATTCTGAAAAGCGCCTGTGAGCCATCTGTAGAATTCCGTCTAGAAATGTCTCTCGGAGATCACCTGAATATAACGTATTCCTCCGATGGAACCAATTAACAAAATCGAGTTGAATTCCAAAGAAGAGTACTTTTGCGAAGGGTTGCAAAACAAACTTGTTTATCAGGACCTGTTCCTCCGCAGGGCACGTCAATTAGACATTAATCTACCTGAAGGAGATATTCGAACGGCAGCCGAGGCCTTCTTGGCCGTTCTGGAAAAGATACTTAGTCTTGGAGTAAATCATATATATATTAGCGCAAACAAATCTACTAATTCTACTACATTATTGTACGTCGCGAAGGATGAAACCCTGATTGAAGACCCGGTGATTTGCAAACGAGTTTGGGACTTGCTTCAAACCCCCGTGAAAGATCTGGCCGGCGATCAATTCAGGCCTTTTGGATCCATTATGCATTTGATTATATCCGAAGTGATATACACAGGAATCAGTCCAAAAAACCATTTTCTATTCGAAGAACTCCTCTTCAGTATGCGATTACCAGATTTGCTCTGCGACCACAGGCAGATTGTGTGGCCGAAAGATTCTCCGCCCGACCCCTGGTTTCTGTTCGTATAACTCTCGGTAGAATTATGACAGACGACATTCCCGGAAAAGTAACTCGAGGATTGCCGGTTGAATTCCTCGAAGTTGCCGACGTTGAGCTAGAAAAGATACCCCCACCCGAAGTCCCTTTGCCATCCTACATGGATCTGGCTCCAGAGCCAGTGGGGCCCAACTGCTTCAAGATCATCTCAGGTAGCAATAAGTATCTTGAGGTTTCGTTAAGGGGCCCATTTTGGATTCGAGCAGGACAACTCCTTGCGTTTCTAGTTGACGTTCAGGGACCGGGTCTTCCCGGTATGTCGGCCCGCGTTAAAGCAACCAACATTTACTATTTCGAGAAATCACCCGAAGGATGGGAGATGACTTATGAATACTATCTCAAACAAGACGTTGACAATCTCCGACTCCTCAGGAAACTCGTATAACGTGCCCGATCCTGACTCTTTTCTTGAGTCCGCTATGGTATTCTTACTCCAGGATCCTTCCCAGGACTTGCCTGCAGCCTTGATAAATCTCCTCAATATGAAACAGAGACAAATATACGAGGAGACGAGAGACCTGAGACTGGCGACGCGTCTTACATGGGGAGTTTTTAGAGGATTGATCGGGTTGAAAAAAGACTCGAAAACACCGACGGGATGGTGCATCGACAGCAAAGATCCAGAAGTCATTGTCGTCGTACCCGGAACGATCGTATCCAAAGACAATTTCTACACTCCCTACATTCCTTCTTTGCCTGTATGTATCGAAAACGTATTCAAAAAAGGCAAAAACCCTTACAAAGAGGTCTGGGCGGGCCTTGGCACAAATCAAAGAAAGCTTGAAAACTATGCCCGGGCAATGATGCTTCGCATCACACCGGATATCCGTAAAGAAGCCTTCAAGAGAATCCTTCCCATTGCTGGCCCCTCGAGCGCCCGATCGTTCTCAAATCAGAAAAGCATCAGCGATATACAACGATTGTTGTCTTTGAATGATACTGATCTGAAGCTCTACCTGATTACGGACAATGACCTATTCCAGAGGTTCGATCCAGCCGGCCTCGCCGAGCACATGTCGTATCGACAGCTTCTGGCCGTAATCAGAAATTACAGAGAGAACAACGGATATCAGATTCTGTGTGAAACTTACAAAGACTATTACAAGGAGAAAGGTAAGTTTCCTACTCTAAGCGCTTTGCGTTGTATAACTCGGATTGTCCCTCCGGCTTATTTGAGTAGGATGGGAAAGGCCGTTGTAAGAGAGATTGTGTTCAACGCCGGAGATTTGTATGCAAAGAAGACTCAGGATTTGGAGAAAACTATCTACTACTATATGCACTCCATTAAGTCTACGTTTATGCTGCGGCCCTTGCAGGCTGATATTAAACTGACGGAGGAGCAGATAGCTTCTCTTCTTCTTCCCGAGGGATTTAGCGTGCAGGGGCCGGCTTCCAGCCGGCCAGCCAACTATGTGCATGTGCCTGTTGTCAGAAAGGGATATCGGCGTCCCTGGAGAATCATCTACCAGCGGTTCGGACCGTTGATTACGCGTTACGCGTTGATTTCTGAGTTCTCGCCAAATCCTCGGGTACTGGGAACGCACGTTCTTTCCGGAGCAAAACAGAAAGTTTGTGGCGAGCACTGGGTCATACCCGAGGAGTACGTCCTGTCATGCTCGTACTCCGGGAAACCGGTGTCCCTTGAAATGTTACAGGACAGCAACCATGTCCTTCGTAACCTTCTCGAAATTGTTTCGAACTCCAACTATTCACAGTACATAACAGCTCAACATGAGTGAATTCAACACTCTCGACGTAACAGACATCGGGAACCTTCCCGCTCTTATCCGCGAACTTCGTGAACTTGATATTCCATCCTGCATCATAGGACCTCCCGGCATCGGCAAGTCGGAAGGGATTCAAGCAGCGCTAGAAGAAGACGACATTTTTGTTGACCTGCGTCTGTCTCAGCTGGACGCTGTCGACGTTCGGGGCCTGCCTAGGCTCTCCAGCGTTTACGAAGACGCTGTGGCTAAGGCCGATTTCCTCACCAAGAAAGCTCAACTGCTGGAGGAGCTCGGTGAGCAAGAAGATGCTCAGAAGTATCGGCGCGCGGCCCTGGCCGCTCTTCTGGAGGCTGAGAAAGTAGCCGACGTTGCCCCTTCGATTACTACCTGGAGCCGGCCCTCCATCTGGCCGACGCACGGTAAGGGTATCATTTGTCTCGAAGAGTTTAACACCGCAGCTCAGAGTGTACAGAACGCACTGTTGCAGACCCTTGGTAGCCCTCCCGGTCGTGACCGCTTTGTCGGTGAGCATCGAATTCCC